>LKMS01000013.1 GCA_001563965.1 Haloferacaceae archaeon PL-Br10_E2g29
AATCACCGTATGAATTTTAGGGTCACTAACCACGTCACCGTCTGCGGAGTTCAACAGAGTCGCCAACTAAATCAACGAAAACAGCCGCACCAGCCGAGTTACTGTCCCGCGCCGACGTACAGCACGACGACGAGGAACACCCAGACGACATCGACAAAGTGCCAGTACATTGAGGCCGTACTCACCGACAGGTGCTTTTCAGCCGAGTACTGCCCGAGCAGGCCGCGGAGGAAGACCACGCCGAGGAAGACGATTCCCAGCATGACGTGGAGGCCGTGGAGGCCGGTCAGTCCGAAGAACGCCGAGGCGTAGACTCCCTGAGTGACGGTGAAGCCTTCGACCGCGATGAACTCAAAGTACTCCAGTGCCTGCCCGCCAAGGAACACCACACCCAACAAGAGGGTAAGTCCCATCCCTCGGAGGAAGTTTGTGCGGTCGTCGTTTCGCAGCGCAACGTGTGCCCAGTGCAGCGTGAACGAGGAGGCAACAAGCACCGCCGTATTGGCCAAAATCAACGAGTTCACGAGGTCTGGCGTCGTCGCCGGCAACGTCCATCCCGCACCCGCGCGGAAGTAAAAGTAGTACGCGAAGATGGCACCGAACGTCGCCAACTCGGAGCCCAAGAAGGCAATCATCCCCCAGCGCAGCGAGTCATGGCCGTGTGCGCTCGTTTCGCGAGTCCAGAAGTTGACAATGAACGCGTGATACAGCCAGCCGTAGATGCCGACCAAAAAGAGGCCGACGCTTGCGACGAGAACGGCCGGTCCAGTCAGTGGGCCGACGATGTCTGCGAGAATCCAGAGCGCCACACCAGTGTAGATGCCGCTGCCGCCAATCGCGGTCACGAACGGCCACCAACTGGCCTCACCAAAGCCGTGGGGCCAATCTTCGACCGCCGGCAGGTGGTGATGGTGGTCGTCGTGTGCGTCCTCCGTTTCGGTACTCATATCCACCCCTTGCAAGCGGGTGATTAAAAATCCTCCCAACGACCCGCGGATGAACACCGCATTCAAGAATGAAAACCACACAGACGCCGCGTGCGACGCGGTCAGCATGTTACCTCGGGCATGCTAATCGGTCAAGATACCCTCCACCGAGAGCCTCGGTTTCGCAAGCTACTCGTGTTGGCCAACCCAACACCCAATAATGGACGGTAGAGCCCGAACTGGCCCGCGATGGTGGTCGCCCTCGTTGTGGCTCACCACGCTCGCCTCGGTCGGAAACCGCCTCGGTCAAGGCCGCTCGATGCGGTTGATCGTCGCCCTTGGGAGTGTGTTGGTGCTTGCGCTCGCTGTGATTCCCGGAACCGCGCTCGCTCACGCCGCCGCGCTGCGCGATGCTGCGCCGACAACTATCGAGGTGCCGACGTGGCTGTTCCTCACGACCGGTGGCGGCGCGGTCGGTGCGTCGTTTCTGTTGGCCTCGTTCGTCACCGACCGGGTGTTTATTCGGTCGTTTCACGAGTGGGGCGGCCGTCTGCCCTCGCCCGGTCGGATCGTCGCACTCGGCGGCCGGCTGACCGGCCTCATTTTGCTGGCAGTGACGGTGTACGTCGGCTACGCCGGCCCGCCGACGGGCTATCGCAACTTTGCGGTGCTGTTCGTCTGGGTCGTGTGGTGGGGCGGCTACGTCGGCTCGACGTATCTCATCGGCAACACGTGGCCGACGCTCAACCCGTTTCGGACGATTGCCGAGTTGTTTCCGACCCTCGGTGTCTCGTATCCCGAGCGTCTCGGGTCGTGGCCGGCAGTCGCCGGGCTGTTGCTGTTGATCTGGGTCGAGGTCGTCAGCCCGCTCGCGGACGACCCGCGCGTGCTGTCGACGACGATTCTCACCTACACCGTCGTCACCGTGATTGGCGCAGTCGTCGTCGGCAGCGACGTCTGGTTTTCACGCGTCGACCCGCTGTCGCATGCGCTGGCGTACTTCGGTCGGTTTGCTCCACTCGAACGAACCGACGATGGGATTGCGTTCCGCCTGCCGGGGATGGCACTCAGCGAACCGAATCTGGTCACCGGTCGCGACGAGGTCGCGTTCATCGTCTGTTTGCTGTACGTGACGACGTTCGACGGCTTTGTCGCAACGTGGTTGTGGGCCGACGCCGTTGTGGCCGCGGTTGCGTTCGGCGTGCCGCCGCTTGTGGCGTACGGGACGACCTATCTGGCCGGTTTCGCCTTGTTCCTCGGTGCGTTCTGGTGGGCAATCGGGTTGGCGCGCGAGTACGGCTCAACCTACATCACGCGCGATGAACTGGCCCGTCGGTTTGCGCCGTCGCTCGTCGCAATCGCTGTGGGGTACCACATTTCGCACAATCTGGGCTACGTTCTTGGGCTGTTGCCCTCGGTCGTCGTTGTCGGCGCAATGCCGCTGTCGCCGCCCCAGCAGCCACCGATCCTCGGTGGGCTGCCGGACTGGATTTCAGGCCTCGAGATGGCGTTCGTCATTATCGGGCACTTCATCGCCGTCTGGGTCGCCCACGCGGCCGCCTACGACCTGTTTCCCGGCCGACTCGAAGCCATCAAGAGCCAGTACGGCATTACGCTCGTGATGGTGTTCTATACGATGGTCAGCCTCTGGATCGTCACGACGCCGATTGTCGAACCACCGTTCATTGCGACAGGGGACAGTCCATGAGTACCGAGACAACCACCGCTACTCGAACGCAACCCGAGACCGACGTGCCGGCGAATGCAACGCCGATCGTGTGTGAGCACTGTGGATTCGAACTCACCGACGAGAAGCAGTATCGGCTCCATCTGGGGCTCGAACACTATGGGCAACTGTCGGAGGCCGACCGCCAGACGTTCCGCGAAACGTATCACGAGGAGGAGGCCGACCTCAACCGGTTTCGGATTATCGCACTCGGCGCGCTGGTGATGCTGTACTTCGGTTTTCTGATAGTGTATGCGCTGTTGGCGGTCTGAATCGACACCGTTCGCAAGAGGCGGAATCGAAGGTGAGAACAGATTGGATAACTTGCAATCGCGTTCTTTTCAGTGAAATTCGGGCGAACAAAGCGTACGACGGGTCGGAAGTTATATGCCCTATCTGTGGCGACCTTACGGCAGATGGATCGCGAGATAGTCGATGCCGTGACCGAGTGGGACAAAACGGCGTGTGCGAGTGGCTACGAAGGACTGCATGAACTCGCCTCGCGGTCGTTTTCGGGGGCAATAACGCCGGGTGGGATCTGGGCGTTCATGCTCAACGGCCGTGTTATCGGCCTCGTGGGTGGGTCGCTGTCGGCGTTTGACGGGAGCGACCTGACGGCGTACGTTGCACCCGACCCTGCAGTTGCGTTACTGTACACGATGCAGTCGAGCGACCGCGAGAAGGAGGCCGCCTACTACACCAACCGAACCCCGATTTCCGAGGTCGATCAAACGCTCTCGGCGGGTGGGTTCAGCGGCTACATCGAACTGTCCGAAAACGTCCACTCGGGCGACTACTACATCGTCTACTACGGCGGCAAATCGATGAGCGTCGCCTTTGTCGGCAACCAGCGGCGACTGTTGACCGAGGACGAAGCCTTCCGGCGTGCGGACGACGAGGTTGGAATTTACGACGTGTATGCGGTCGATATCGACGTGACGCCGTTGCCGGAGTTCGAGTCGTCGACCCCATCGGCTGCCGCCGTCTCCGAACCCGAATCCACTGAGAACGAACACGACATCGGCGACGATGCTGGCGATGAGCAGGCCGCATTGGACTCGGCTGAAACTGACGAGCGTGCCGAAGAAGTGCAAGCAGTGAAAGACGAAGACAATGAACCCGAAGACGACCCTGACGATAGCGGGATCATCATGGGGATTCCCGACACCGGTTTTCGCGAAGAAGACGACGCCTCCGACGAATCAGCAGACGTAGAAGACGACGCGGAAAATCTGCAGTCAGCAACGGACGAAGCTCAGCCCCTCGCGGTTGAGGACGATGACGAATCTATGGCGGTCGTCGACGAGGAGACGCCTCCAGATGACGTCGATGAATCCGCAGCTGCCGACGACGATGACGAACCCTTGTCTGTCACCGACACGGGTGAGGAACCGACCGTCATAGACGCGAACACAGCAGACGCTGTCGACGACACCGATTCTGCCGATACAAACGTCGATACCACCGACAGCCAGCAGTCGGCTGCAACACCAGCGGCGGCCGACGAACCGATCGCCTCGCTCCAGGCCGAGCTTGCGAGCGCCAAACGGGAAATCAACCAGCTCAAACAACAGATCGCCGACGGCACACACACGAAATCACCGGCCCAGCCAACGCAGACGCTGTCAGTCGAGGAGGCACTTGCGGGAGCCAATCTGTTCGTGCGGTACGACTCGAAAGGCAGGCCGACGCTCGAAACCGTCCACGACACCGCGGCCGATCCTGTCGATGCTGAGGAGGTTATCGAGAACCTTCGAATCGACCACCATACGACGTTCGACAGCGAGAACACCGTTGTGTCCGGCCAGCCGTTTGCGACGATGCTGGCCGACCGCATCGAGATGGGATTCGTCGATTGGCTCGTTCGAAAGCTCCCGTTCGAAATCCGCGACACGAGAAACCAGAATGCGCTGGGCGCTGTGTACGACGCGTTCCCAGAAATCGACCGGGTCGAACTTCGGGGCGAGGTCGTCCTCGGCGTCGACGACGAGGGCGGAACAATCACCAAGACGTTCGATATGGTCGTCCGCAACAAGATGGGCGATCCGCTGTTTGTTGTGCAGATCGAGGACTCACCACAGCCAATCGATCCGAGTGTCATCGAGCAACTCATCCGCGACGGCAACGACCTCGCCACCCACACCGATGCGTTTTGTGGCGTTTTCGTCGTGTCGACGAGCTACTATGGCCCGGCGGCGCTCGAAGCGGTCTCGGATGCGACAAGCGGCGGCCTGTTGAGTCGGAACAAAAAGAAGGCGTTTGTCAGCGTCTCACGCAAGCGCGGTTTTCACGTGTGTTTGACCGACCGACTCAACGGAGAGTTCGACCTGCGCGTTCCCGAACTGTAGGCGCGGAGGCTAACTGTTCGGCCAGTGCGTTCGTGACGCCGGGAGAACGAGAAAATCGTCAGTCGGCCGCTCAGCCTTCGATTTCAGCGGCGTCGTCGATACGCATGGTTCGGAGTTTTTCGACAATCGAATCGATTTTGTTGTCGAGGTCGTCGACGAACTCCTCGGTGTGTTCGGTCTGAATCGCACCCTGGCTGGAGGGTTCGATCAGGCTCTCTTCTTCGAGGACGCGAAGCGAGTACCGAACCTTGTGGTGAGGATAGCCCGTTTCGTTCGACATTTTGACGATGCCAATCGGTTCGTTCTCAATTACCATACGGAGTACCTGGAGGTGCCGTTCGAGCATGTCTACTTCTTTCTCAAGTCGGTCAATCATGACATATGCTAACTTGTCTTTGTTTGATTTAAAGGTTGCTGTCGGAACCGAGAACGAAGCCGCTGCAGGTTTACGGATACCGCGTGGTAGTAGTTAACGCTTCGGTTGTCAGCAAGTGGCCGAGTCGGTGGCCAGTAACTGACGGCCGGCGATAGGTTGTGTCCAACTCGGTTTCGGACCGTAATCGGTTTACCCACTGCTGGTAAAGCGACAGTCGTTATGACCGTAACTATCGTCGGCTCGCAACTCGGCGACGAGGGCAAGGGCGCGCTCGTCGACATTTGGGGTGGCGAAGCCGACGTCGTTGTCCGGTATCAGGGCGGCGACAACGCCGGACACACCGTTGTCGAGGACGGAAACACGTACGAACTCTCGTTGGTCCCAAGCGGGGCCGTCCGCGACAAAGTCGGGATCCTCGGCAACGGCTGTGTCGTCAATCCGACGACGCTGTTCGCCGAACTCGACACGCTTCGCGACCAAGGACTGAACCCCGACGTCCGCATTGCCCGACGCGCACACGTTATTCTCCCCTACCACCGCGTGCTCGACGGCATCGAAGAGGAGATCAAAAGCGACTCCGATCTCGCCGCCGGAACCACGAAGCGCGGAATCGGCCCGACCTACGAGGACAAGGCGGGCCGCCGCGGCATCCGCATCGGCGACATGCTGGATTCGGACGTCCTCCGCGAACGCCTCGAATACGTCGTCCCACAGAAACGCGCGCTCGCCGAGCAAATCTACGGGCTGGATATTGCGAACTCCGAACACGCCGACGCCTTCGATGTCGACGCCCTTTTTGACACGTACGCTGCCTACGGCGAGCGGTTCCGCGAGGAATCGATGACGGTCAACTGTGGCGCGTATCTCGGCGACCGCCTCGCCGATGGCGACGAACTGCTGTTTGAGGGTGCACAGGGCACCTCAATTGATATCGACCACGGCATCTATCCGTACGTCACCTCCTCAAACCCCTCGGCCGGTGCGGCCGCGGTGGGTTCGGGTGTCGGCCCCACGGTCGTCGGCCGCGGCGAAGTCGTCGGCATCGTCAAAGCCTACCTCTCGCGGGTCGGCACCGGGCCGCTGCCGACCGAACTCGACGCTACCGAAACCGAAACCGAGCTCGCTGATTTCATTCGCGAGAAGGGCGGCGAGTTCGGAACGGTAACGGGTCGGCCACGGCGAATCGGCTGGCTCGATATGCCGATGTTGCGCCACGCGGCACAGGTCAACGGTTTCACGGGGATTGCGGTCAACCACATCGACGTGCTTGCCGGCCTCGATGAAATCAAGGTCGGCCACGCCTACGATCTCGACGGCGAGACGCTGACGACGATGCCGGCGACCACCGAGCGCTGGGGCGACTGCGAGCCGGTTCTCAACTCGTTCGAGCCGTGGCCTGAAATCGATTGGGCTGCGGTCGCAAGCGAAGGATACGACGCGATTCCGGCTGCCGCCCGCGACTATCTCGAATACGTGAGTGACGAGGTTGGCGCACCTATTTATGCGGTTGGCGTCGGCCCCGGCCGCGAGGAGACCGTCGTCCTCGCCGATCCGTTCGACAGCTAAGCGACGTCGCAAAAGCGACACGACAGCCCCGACAACACAAAAGTAACACTTACACCGGTTTGTCCTCCTTTTGCGGACATGAGCGAAACGATTCTGTTAGTCGGTGGGGGCGGCCGCGAACACGCCATCGCCCGTGCGGTGGCCTCGGACTGTACTCTCTATGCGTGTGCGAGCAACCGCAACCCCGGCATCATCGCCCTCGCCGACGGCTTCGCCTCAATCGACGAAACCGACACCGACGCACTCGTCGACTTCGCCAAACGTGTCGGCGCGACACTCGCCATTGTTGGCCCCGAATCGGGGCTGCAGGCGGGCGTCGCCGACGCGCTCGATGCGGCCGGCATCTACACCTTTGGGCCACAGGCCGAGGAAGCGCGAATCGAGACCGACAAAGCGTTTCAACGGCAGTTCATGCGCGAAAACAACATTCCGGGCTGTCCGGTGTTCGAGACGTTCGACGACATCGAGGCCGCCTGCGACTACATCGACGACAGCGACATCGACCTCGCGGTCAAACCCGCTGGCCTCACTGGCGGCAAGGGTGTGAAAGTCATCGGCGACCAAGTCGACAAGGAAGGCGCAAAAGCGTACATCCGTAGTGAAAACTACGAGCGCATCGTCCTCGAAGAACGCTTTGTCGGCGAGGAGTTCACCGTGCAGGCGTTCGTCGCCGACGGCGACCTCCGAACGACGCCAGCCGTCCAGGATCACAAGCGCGCCTACGAAGGTGATGAAGGTCCCAACACCGGCGGCATGGGGAGCTACAGCCATACCGGTTTCGAGCTGCCGTTTATGACCTCGGCCGACTACGAGGCGGCAGTCGAAATCATGGAGGCAACGGTTGCGGCGCTGCCCGCGTACAAGGGTATCCTCTATGGTCAGTTCATGCTCACGAGCGACGGCCCAAAGGTCATCGAGTTCAACGCCCGCTTTGGCGACCCCGAAGCGATGAACACGCTTCCGGTGCTCGAAACGCCGTTTATTGACGTACTGACCGCCGCCCGCGACGGTGAGAACCTCCCGGAACTCGAATTCTCCGGGGAGGCGACCGTCTGTAAGTACGCCGTTCCGGCGGGCTACCCGACCGACCCCGATTCGGGCGCGAAAATCGCGGTCGACGAGGAGAGCGTCGGCGACGGCTTACTGTTCTATGCGAGTGTCGACGAGCGCGACGACGGGCTGTACACGACGACGTCGCGCTCGTTTGCGGTCGTCGGCCTCGGTGAGACGATTGCTGCCGCCGAAACCGTTGCAGAGAACGCGCTTGCGGCCGCCGGCGATGGCCTCCGCATCCGTCACGACATCGGCAAAGCCACCCTCGTCCAGTCACGCATCGACCACATGGCCGAGCTCCGCGGCGAGTAACATCGCACCGCAGTGAGGAGCGTCGCACCGGGGGGTTGCGTAGCTGAACCGACTCAGAAAATTTCGAGTGAGCCCGGCAGAAACACCGGTCGAGGTTTTTGTACGCTCCTACCGAACACCAACCCGTGACACGAGACGACCCAGACGAAAACGATGGCAACAGTCGGCTAAAACGGCACGACCGTCTCCAGCGAACGCCAACGCTGGGGCGACACAACTCGCTGTGGGGGTGGGCACGGATTCGGTCGCCCTTGCGGGTCGTTCGCAACTATCTGGCCGTCTGGCTCATTCGCATCTCGCCGAGTCTCCGACTGAAAAACTGGCTGCTCCGGCACCTCGGTGCAACCGTCGGCGAGGGGGTTTCGTGGGGGTTGGAGGCGACGCCGGATGTGTTTTGGCCCGAGTTGCTCACGATCGGAGATCACGCGATTGTCGGCTACGACGCAACGCTGTTGTGCCACGAATTTTTGCAGGACGAGTACCGACTCGGCCGGATCGTTGTTGGCGAGCGGGCGATGATCGGGGCGGGCGCAGTCATCCTTCCGGGCGTCGATATCGGGGCGGGCGCGCAGGTCGGTGCCAACTCGGTTGTCACACACGATGTGCCGCCGGAGACGACCGTTGTTGGCGTGCCCGCAACACCGGTCGGGCGCGAGGAACAGGAAACGGAAGCGGGTGATTCCGAATCAGGAGGGTAGGCAGTCGCTAGGGACGACAGGGCGTGTGAGACAAACAAGAGTGCTGATCGGCGCTACGACAACTGAACGGTGACAATCCCGGTGTCGACGACCCGGTGGTTCGGAATGCGGTGTATTTCGTGATCAGTTTCGATACGAGTGACAAAGAGGTCGATTTCGCAGACAATGCCCTGTTGGCCGTCGAGCACGACCTCATCGCCGATCGTGTACGGCTGGGTCAAAAGCAGGTAGACGCCAGCCGCGCCAGAGGCCAAGAACGTCTGGGTTGCGACCGCAGTGAACACGATGAGCGCGAGCGCATAGGCCGCGAGCAACACGACAAGGGCGAGCGTGGCGACACCGACCTGCCCGAGCGCAATCAGAATGGCGACGAACAGCACGCTGTACTTTGCGGCAATCGGGATGATGTTGATTTCGGGGAGTTTGATACCGCGGAGGCGTTCAGAGACGATGAGTTCGACCTTATCGGCGACGACAATGCCAATAAGCAAAATCACGACTGCCACGAACAGCTGTGGGAGGAACACCGCTGCGGCCGACCAAAAGAGATCACCAAACTGGAGTTCGGCCACACTGACCGCGACGAACAGCGAGAGCAACACGACAAAGTAGCCACTGAGTCTGGCGACAATCTGGACCGTCGAAGTGCCAAACCTGCCGGCGGTTCGCTCGAATGCCGTTCCTTCGATGGCCGACGAGATGCCCATACGTTCGAGCAATCGGCGGGTGAGCTTGATGACGAGTAACCCCAGAATGATGCCTACAAGAAAGATGCCGATTGCGATCCAGAGTCGTGGCGGAACCGCCCGAACCCAGGTGTCGGCTGGGAACTGCTGTACGAACCCCATCGTAATCAGTGCTCCTCGGGATCAAGTTCCAAAATGAGTTTTCCACCCTTGAATGCCCGGACGAGACCGTCGGACTCAGACAGCACAATCGCGGTCGCGTTCGTATCGCGCGTGATTGCCCCGGCAGCCATGTGGCGCGCGCCGAGACCCTTGGGCATATCGACACCCTCGGCAGCGGGTTCGAGATAGCGGTACGCCGAGACAATTTTGCCCGAATCCGAGATCACGAACGCGCCATCGAGCCGCGAGAACTCCTTGAGCATGACGTTGACAATCGGATCGCCAACGTGGACGTGCGATTTTTCGAACGGGTTGTATGAAAGTGGGCGCGATTTGTTCATTACTTTACCCGCGTCGCCAACGACAAACAGCGCACCGACGGGTTTGCCTTTCTGCCCCTTGCGGCCGAGTTCGAGTGCAACCTCGAACACATCACGGATAACGCTTGGCTCCGCACGGGAGTTGGTGAACAGATCGTAAATGCCCGAGCGCATTTTTTCATCAACACGCACACGAATCGAGAAATCAGCATCCTCGCTGAAAATCGAACCAAAACACGCGACACTGTTTCCTTCCTCGACGAGGTCCGCACCCATTGCGCCCTCGACACCGAAGCGGATTCGGTCTTTGATGTTGTCGAACTCGACGGGGAGCTCGACGAACGTCTCGGCATCAACGGTGTTTTCGGGGCCGACGACAACGACATCCTCGAGATGGGCGAACTGTTCGTAGAACGCGCCGTTGGGTGAAAAGAGGAACACGCTGTCGACGTCGGCGACGAGATCCGAGAGAATTTCATCGAGGGAACTCATTACGTACGTTGTTCCATCGGGGGAAGTAAAGCGCTTATGGGAAAGTCAGACGTATGACAGACAGGGTCACGGTAACGCAGCGAGAATCGTTGGCGAGAGAAACTGTGGCTGCCGGTTTGTGTCAGCGTATGTTGATTTGACAAACTGCGTGGGACCGGATTTGAACCTCGGTCGTTCCGTTCACTCCGTTCGCTTCACTCCCTGCTTCAAATCGATCCTACTCCCTTGCTCACAAAGTTCGCTCAGTGCGTGGGACCGGATTTGAACCGGCGGACCTCTATAGGACAGCGTCCTAAGCGCTGCGCCTTTTCCTGGCTTGGCTACCCACGCGCATTCGAATATACGACAGAACGGCCGTATGAAACTGTCGTTTGATCCAGCCCCGTGGGCCTACTCGAACAGCACCGTATCCGCAGCTAGCGATGGCGACTCCGCCGGCGTACTCCCGGCTGCAACAATCGCGGCGTCAGCAGCAACGTCTGTCGGCTCATCAGTCACAATCGCGGTTGCACCGACTGAGAGTGCGGCAGCGATGGCCGCAATGCTCGCGGGCGACGAGAGCGGTACTCGAATAGCGAGCCGCGACCCCGCATCCAACGCCACCGCGTCGACAACGCGGTCGGCGGCCGAACGGATCGATTGGTGGCTGTAGGAAACACCGTCGGCACGGAGAACCGTCGATTCGGGATCGACGGTGATCGTGGGCGTTCCGGGATTTTCGCTCCACACCTCCGTTTCCCAATGTGTCGTCCGCGGCAACGCCGGCGAGCCACCGTAAACCGCGAGTTTCTGGCCCGGCTGCAGATCGTAGTCGGCCTCGTCGGCAACCGGAACAAGCGTAAGTCGGGCGTCAACGTGTGGATCGAATTCGACCGTCGCGCCGAGTTGGGCCGCCCCGAGAAACGCAAGCACCGCCACTGGATCAGCAGTCGGGTCAATGGCAACGGTGGCATCGTCGCTCACGCCCAGATACCGCAGCACGTTCGCGGATTTGTACGCGTTCGTGAGGAAATCGTGATAGCTCATCGTCCGGCCGGATCGGGGAACCGAGAGCGCCGGCTGTTCGCTTCGTCGTTCCCGCGTCAGCAGCTCACCAATAACCGACCAGTCCATACGGAGGGTTATCGGTCGAGACAAAAGCGCCTGTCGCTGCGGGCTCGTGCGCTCGGATCAGAAACTGTTTTTGATTCGCTCAAAGAAGCCCTCCGAGACTTCGACTTCCTCGCCACCGGCTTCCGCAAAGGCTTCGAGCGCCTCGCGTTGTGCGGTGTTGAGCGATTCGGGCGTGACGACCTGCACCGTGACGAACAGGTGGCCCGACCGTCGGCTGCGCAGCCGCGGCATGCCCTGTCCACGAAGCCGGAACCGCTCGCCGCTTTGGGTTCCCTTCGGGATTTCGAGTTTCTTGGTACCGTCGAGCGTCGGCACCTCGATTTTGTCGCCAAAGGCTGCCTGCGGGAACGAAATCGGTTGAGTGTAGTGGAGGTCGTCGCCGTCGCGTTCGAACAGGTCGTGGTCGCGAACCTCCACGTCGATCAGGAGGTCACCGTTCGGCCCGCGGTTTTCGCCGGGTGCCCCCTCGCCGTCCATCCGAAGCGTCTGGCCCGACCGAATGCCGGCGGGCACGTCGACCGTGAGCGTAACCTCGGCCTCGACGATGCCGTCGCCCTTGCAGGTGCCACAGACCGCGTCGGCGACCTCGCCGTCGCCACCACACTCGCGACAGGTCGACCGTTGCTGGACACGGCCGAAGGGCGTCTGTTGGACGCGCGTAACCTGCCCGGTACCGTTGCACTCGCGACAGGTATGTACCTCGGCATCGGGTGGATGGCCTTCACCGCCGCACTCTTCACAGGTTTCCGGGCGTGTAATGGTGAACTCCTTGTTGACGCCCTCGTAGGCCTCCTCAAGATCGATTGCCATCGTTGTCCGGAGGTTGCGGCCCTGTCGGGGGCGGTTGCCGCCGCCCTGTCCGCCCATACCGCCGCCGAAGAACTGTTCGAAGATGTCTTCGAAGCCGCCGGCCCCGCCTGCTCCGCCAAAGCCACCCATTCCGCCCATCCCACCAGCACCGCCCGCGCCGGCCCCACCATCGAACCCGCCGCGCTTTTCGGCCTGTTCGAACCGCTCGTGACCCATCTGGTCGTAGGCCTGACGCGTTTCGTCGTCAGAGAGGATTTCTTTGGCCTTTTTGATCTGCTTGAACTTCTCCTCGGCGTTGGGCTCGTCGCTCACATCGGGGTGATACTTGGCGGCCTTTTTGCGGTAGGCCTGCTTGATCTCCTCGGCGGACGCGTCGCGGGAGACGCCGAGTGCCTCGTAGAAGTCCTCGCTCATCAGTTGCACTCAGCTATTCGGCGCGAGTACTTGAAAAACGCGGCTCGCAGGACGTGTGCGAACGTCACCCGTAGCGACGGGACGACACTCAACACATAAAACCGGCGAAACCAGTTTATAACGGGTCGGTTTATAAGGACGGCGTATATATATGTAGGTATAGATGACAGCGCCTGCAGACTCCATCGAAATCCAGAACGTGGTCGCATCGACGGGTATTGGTCAGGAACTCGATCTCGAAGCGCTCGCCGAGGACCTTCCGGGAGCCGACTTCAACCCCGATAACTTTCCCGGCCTCGTCTACCGAACCCAAGAGCCCAAAGCGGCCGCGCTCATTTTCCGCTCGGGCAAAATCGTCTGTACGGGGGCCAAAAGCATCGACGACGTCCACGAGGCACTCGGGATCATCTTCGAGAAACTCCGTGGGCTGAGCATTCCCGTCGAGGAATCGCCCGAAATAACCGTCCAGAACATCGTTTCGAGCGCCGACCTCGGCCACAACCTCAACCTCAATGCGCTGGCGATCGGTCTCGGGCTTGAGGATGTCGAGTACGAACCCGAACAGTTCCCGGGTCTGGTCTACCGAATGGACGAGCCGAAAGTCGTGATCCTGTTGTTCGGCAGCGGCAAGATCGTGATTACGGGTGGAAAACAGACCCAAGATGCGACCGCCGCCGTCGAGAAAATCGTCGAGCGAATCGACGGACTCGGCCTGCTTGGGTAAGCAGCGTCGCGACCGACTCGACTGACAACCACAGAGCAACGACCGCTGTTTTTTCCGTCTCCGTTGGCGTCAGCACTCGGCGTATCCCGAGGACGACATGTCGAATTACCGTATCGACCGCAAAATCATCTAATCGGTGTCGAGACCGTCCACGCGTTGCCGAAATCACCTAGCTGACAGCGGAATATATCCTAACGGTCACACAAACGTCCAGTCGGTGTCGATTCGGCTGAAAGTTTATATTCACACCCGTCGTAGCGGCTGACAGTGGCATCCCGACAGAGCGGTCCGGGTGTCGAGGAGACGCCGGGACTCGGTTCGCTGCCCGAACCGACTGCGTATGTCGAAACCATCGGCCGTTCACGGCCGAGTGCCGACACACCAGCCCGACGGCGTACACCCGAAGATCGTCCACTCCGAACCCCATCGTTGTATGCACAGACAGAACATTTTCGCGAGCGATTGCACCAGCAAGGTCGGTACGTATCGGTGCCGGTCGTCAGCGAGGCGATCCGCGAGGGGCAACTCCGATACAACACGACCGACGGCTGGCGCTTTGCACTGGTCAAAGACGGCATTCGGTATGTCGTCGTCGTCAGCGACACCGAAACCCGCTCGCCGGTCGTCGTCACCGGCTGGACCGAAGTTGCTGACTGGTCGGCCGCCCGCGACTCGGGACAGTGGCACGAAACCGACATTCAAACCATCCAGCTACGAGGAGATCTGAGTGCAACCCCCACCGAGCAGATTCCGGACAAAATTCGACCACGAACCGTCGAGCGACCGTTCGAAATCGGCGGGCACCGAACCGTCACGGAGGCCGGATCGGGCGCCGTCGAGTGTGTCGACTGCGGTGGCCGGTTCCGTTCAAAACAGGCGTTGTGCGACCGACGCTGCACGCAGTGAGCCGACGACCCTGCTAACGGTGAGGTGACCAACCGGGCGGCCAGCGGGTCACAACCGGTTTGTGGGTTGGCACCCTCTCATGGATAATGACTGGTGAGGACGCTGCAGACGTCGGGAACGACGATGCCGACGCTGATACTGATCTGCGCGAGAGCTCCGACACTCAACCAGACTCGACCGACGAGTCTGCCAATCAAACTGAAATCGATACCGTAGCCTCGTCGGAACCAGCGTTCTCGATAGCTGAGTTCTACACCGTCGTTGACGCTGAAGAGCGACCGGTACTGACCGCCGAACAGGTCGCCCGCCGACTCGATAGTTCCGCGTCGGCCGCACGCCATGGCCTCAACCGGCTCGTCACGGACGGCAAACTCGAAAGTGTCCGAATCGAGGGTGAGTCAGTCGCGTGGTATCCGAGTGACATTCGGGACCTCGCCGCCCGGGAGCGAGTCATTCCGTTTCCAACCCGTCGAGAAATCGTCGTCGACCAGCCGACTCAGTACACCCGTGCACAGCTCTCGCAGTTCGCCCACCTCGTGGATTCGACGGGCAGCGAGCCGGGAACGCGGGGGTACTTATATCGGATTCGTCAGGAAGACATCTGGGCCGCCCCGTTCGATGATCTCGACGGACTACTGGCCTCGATTCGGTCGGTGCTGCCGCGGCGCGTCGAGCATCTCGAACAGTGGGTCGAGTCCCAATGGCAGCGCGCCCACCAGTTTACGCTTCGGACCCACGAGGACGGCTACGTCGTCTTGGAGGCTGCAACCGAGGAGTTGATGGGCAACGTCGCCCGCCAAAAGCTCGGCGACGATCAGCTTCGCGCGCCGATGTCCGATACCGAAAGCTGGGTCAACAGCGATGAAGTAGCGTCGGTCAAACGCACGCTCTACGAGGCGGGGTATCCGGTTGTCGACGAGCGCGATCTGGAGACGGGCGATCCGATTGATGTCGACCTGACGGCGACGCTCAGAGAGTACCAGCAGTCGTGGGTCGACACCTTTCTCGACCAGAAAGCCGGTGTCTACGTCGGCCCGCCGGGGAGTGGGAAGACGATTGCCGCCATCGCCACCATCGCCGCAGTGGGTGGCGAGACGCTGATTTTGGTGCCAAGTCGAGAACTCGCCGCCCAGTGGCGCGAGGCGTTGACCAGCGAGTCGACGCTCACCGACGACCAGATCGGCGAGTACCACGGCGGCGAAAAGAACATTCGGCCGGTGACGGTTGCGACCTACCAAACAGCAGGAATGGATCGGCATCGCCAGCTGTTCGACTCCCGAAAGTGGGGCCTGATCGTCTACGACGAGGTACAGCACATTCCCAGCGAGGTGTTTCGCCGGAGTGCCGATCTGCAGACCTCTGCGCGACTCGGATTGTCAGCGACACCAGTCAGAGAAGATGACAAAGAATCCGAAATATTCACGCTGATCGGGCCGCCGATCGGGGCCGACTGGGCCGCGCTGTTCGACGCCGGCTTTGTTGCTGAACCGGAGGTCGAGATCCGCTATGTGCCTTGGCGCGACGAGATCGCCCGCAACGAGTACACCAG
>LKMS01000014.1 GCA_001563965.1 Haloferacaceae archaeon PL-Br10_E2g29
CCATTCGTAGTCGAACATCGCTGCGGTTTGGCTGTGTGTTGCCATACAATGGTGTACAGAGTGTGCAATATTAAGTATTGCGTTTAGAACCCATTACTGTGAAATTCTCTCACTGTGCGAACACGATCAATCGTGGTGTGACTGAGCGAAGTGTACTACTACGGGCGGCTCTAGTACTGTTGCGTCGATTACGTGGTATCTGCATACAGGCGTTGTTGCCCCATGCATACAATACGGCGGTGCTGCTCGGCTCTCTACAGAATCACGTCGGACGCAACGCGTCGCAGAAATGAAGCACCGAGCGTGTCGGTATCCTACGTCGACACGGCGGGGCTTCATCCGTGTCGTCACCGCGGGAGGGCAAAGCGCTGTTGGTCGACACCCAGACAAACGACACGCTTTTAGGTTATCCTAAATATTGTGTCGACAACAACCAAGCGGTCGTCACGGGCTTCGGACGGATCCGCGGCGACACGAAAACTCACCATGTCGAAACCCGAGACGACCACACGGATGGGCGGACTACGCGCCGAAACCACCGAGCGCCGGCAGTCGTCGACGGCCGTCACCGACCCGATTGTCACGCTGACAAACGTCCACAAGCAGTTTGCCGAGGAGACCGCCGTTCGAAACGTCTCGGTGGCCGTCCAACGCGGCGAACTGTTGACGTTGCTCGGCCCGTCGGGGTGTGGCAAAACAACGACGCTGCGACTGATCGCCGGACTTGAATCGCCCTCCGGCGGCCAGATCGAAATCGAAGGCGAGGTCGTTGCCACCGGCGAGCAGGCGACTGCGCCCGAGGTCCGAGACGTCGGGATCGTCTTTCAGGATTTCGCGTTGTTTCCGCATCTGACGGTTCGCGAAAACATCGCGTTCGGCCTGACTGACCGCACGGACGACGAGATCAGCGACCGTGTCGACGAAATGCTCGAACTCGTCGACCTCCCCGAACACGGCGAAAAATCGCCCGAACAGCTCTCTGGCGGGCAGAAACAGCGTGTCGCGCTCGCGCGGTCGCTCGCACCCGAACCCGACGTGCTGTTGCTCGACGAGCCGTTCTCGAATCTCGACGTCCGGCTTCGTGTCGAGATGCGCGAGGAGGTTCGTTCGATTCTCAAAACCGCCGGCGTCACGGCGATTTCGGTTACCCACGACCAGGAGGAAGCGCTCTCGATTTCCGACCGTGTCGCCGTGATGAACGATGGACAGATCGAACAGCTCGACACGCCCGAACGCATTTTCGAGCAACCCAAATCCCGGTTCGTCGCCTCCTTCCTTGGGCGGGCGAGCTTTTTGACCGCCTACGTTCACGACGGCGTGTTGAAAACGGGGCTCGGATCGTTCGACGCGATGACGCTCGACGGCTACACCGAACAGTACGAGGGAATCGCCGTCGACGTGCTTGTTCGACCGGACGACCTGCGAGCTGGCCGCGCGGCCGACGAACAGACCGACGGCGAAGTCGCCTCCCGGCAGTATGTCGGACCCTCGTTCATTTACCGGGTCGATCTCGACAGCGGCGATACCGTCCACTGTCTGCACAACCACGTCGAGGACTTTGAGCTCGGCGAGCGCGTCGCCGTCGACCTCGTCGCCGACCATCCACTCGCGTGGTATCCACGCGAGGGAGCAACCGGTGGGGAGTTCTGCTCGGTCGCAAAGAACGGCAGCGGCGATTTCTGTTCGTTTACCGAGTCGTTGTGAACGAGTTGCACTAGCGTGAAGTCGACAGCGGTAACCCTGTGTTGATGAAAAGAGCGCGTTGCCGTCGGTGGTTGCATCGTTGCAACCGATAGAGACCCCAACCGATGGCGACGACGTGAGCAGAACTAGCCGAGAAGCAGCGGAATTCCGAAGACGATGAGCAGGCCAATCAAAAGAACCGCGCCACCGGTGAGCGCCTGTGTGGTCGTAAACGACTGCATTGGCGAGGTGACTCGTGCATCGGGGTCGGTGTCGTGAGCGTGATCTGCCATAGTCCAGCTATGGTGGGTTGGTTACTAAAACGCACCCATTGTGTCGGCTTCACTGTCGTGACTGAGTCGTTCTCGCGGTCATGACTGGGACGTTCTCGCGGTCGACGAACCTGCGTCGCTTTCGCGGGTGTGTGGGCCGGGTCGACAAGGACAAATATCCGCCCGTACCGGGTCGGCCAACCCACATCAGTTAACTTTGCTCCGCGTAGACGAAGAGTTATGACAACTTCGACTGGAGACGAGCAGTTGCTCGACCGCGCCTGGTGGAAAGAATCGGTGATCTACCAGATCTACCCGCGCAGTTTCAACGACACCGACGGCGACGGCGTTGGCGACATTCCCGGCATTATTGGGAAACTCGACTACCTCGACGATCTCGGCATCGACATCGTCTGGCTCAACCCGGTGTATGAGTCACCCAACGCGGACAACGGCTACGACATCGCCGACTACCAGTCGATCATGGACGAGTTCGGGACGATGGACGACTGGGAAACCCTGCTCGATGGGCTCCACGACCGCGGAATCAAACTCATCATGGATCTCGTTGTCAACCACACCTCCGACGAACACGAGTGGTTCGTCAACAGCCGTGATCCAGACAGTGAGTATCACGACTACTACATCTGGAAACATGGCCGGACCGATGTCGATGGCTTTACCGGCCACCATGGCCCCGAAGACGAAGCGCCGCCGAACGAGTGGGGCTCGTTTTTCGGGGGGCCGGCGTGGGCCTACGACGAGGCGGTCGGCAAATGGTACCTTCATTTATTCGATAAAAAACAACCGGACCTCAACTGGGAGAATCCCGCCGTCCGCGACGAGATTTTCGAGATGATGGAGTGGTGGCTCGAAAAGGGAATTGATGGTTTCCGCATGGACGTCATCAACCTGCTGTCAAAACCCCCGGAGGTCACCGATCACGACCCACCGCTCAACACGAGCAATATGTGGGACTCGATTGACGGGCCGCGAATCCACGAGTTCATGGACGAAATGCACGAGCGTGTGCTCGCCGAGCGCGATGTCTTCGCGCTCGGTGAGATGATCGGCCAGGGCATGGATATGGAGACCGCAAAACGGTACGTCGGCCGCGATGGGCCGCTGTCGACGCTCTTTCATTTCGATCACGTCCTGCTCGATCACGGTGGGAAGATCTGGGAGACAAACGAGTGGACGCTCAATGATCTTCGCGACGTGTTCAACCGCTGGCAGTATGGACTGGCCGAAGACGGCTGGAACTCGATCTATCTGAGCAATCACGATCAGCCACGGCTGGTCTCTCGGTTCGGCAACGATGGCGAGTACCGCGAAGAGTCCGCGAAACTGCTGGCAACGCTGATCTTTACGCTTCGCGGGACGCCCTACATTTTCCAGGGCGCGGAAATCGGGATGACGAACTACCCGTTCGACTCGCTCGATGAGTTCCGTGATGTGGAAACAATCAATCCGGTCCGCAACGCCCTCGAAAGCGGCGAGATCAAGAGCTTTGAACAGGTCAAATACGGCCTTCGACAGAACAGCCGTGATAACGCTCGGACGCCGATGCAGTGGAGCGACGCGCCGCAGGCTGGCTTCACCGACGGCGAGCCGTGGATCGGCGTCAACCCGAACCACGACGAGATCAACGTCGAAGCTGCCCGCGCCGACGAGAATTCGATATGGCACTACTACCGCGACCTGATCGAGCTCCGAAAAGATAGCGACGTGAGCGACGCAATGGTGTACGGTCGCTACGATGTGCTGATCAATGAGCACGAGGAGGTCTGGTCCTACATCCGAACCTTGGGAGACGAACGGCTGTTGGTGACGCTCAATCTCGCCGAATGGGAGGGTCACACCTGGATTCCCGAAGAGGAAGTCGATTTCGACCCACACGAAATGGAGGCTGAACTCCTCTTATCGAACTACGGGGCCGACGAGACGGCCACCGATGTCGAGGCGGCGGCCTTCGATCTTCGGCCGTGGGAAGCACGGATCTACCGACTTCACTAGCGCTCTTCTGGGGCTGGTGTGTTATTTACGCAGGCTCCACAGTAGCGACCGGAGTTTGTAGAGAATTGTCTCATTCTGATACCCTGCCCAGCCGTTGATTCCACCCAGCAAGGTCGCAGCCGCATACCCCTCGTCATCAAGGAGTTTCGTCGCTTGCTTCGCAACGATGCCCATCTTGCATACGACAACTACCTCTCTGTCTCGCGGAATCTCGTCGAGCCGACTCAGCAGCGATTCGTTGTTTTGCTTCTGGAGGTCGCGGTACACTGGGAGGTTGTAGCTGCCATCGATAGCCCCCCGTTGGTAGTGGGACTCGGGTCGGATATCCAAGACGAACGGGGCGTCTGTGTCGTCCAGCCGTTCATCCAACTGCGCAGGGCGAACTGCGTTCATTAGTTTGATCTTGGGTTGTCCGCAGAAAACTGTGCTGCTCCGACCGAGCAGCGTTTCATAGCATGCGATGGCGGAATGCCCATACGTCGCTTCGTCCAACAGCGAGTATGATCGGACTCGAACTGGGGTTCGTCCTTGCAGCCGGCATGATGACGGCAGTCGTCTGTGGGGTTGGGACGCTGCCATTCTTTGTTATCGACGAAATTAGCGACCGGCTCACGGTCGTACTCTGGGGGTTTGCCGGTGGTGTCATGCTGTTTGCCTCCGTCTTCGGCTTCGTTTTTGAGGGGCTCGCCGAGGGAACGCTATTCGAGGTTGGCGTCGGTCTGCTCGTTGGAGTAGGGCTGGTAGTGGCTGCCGACACGCTGATCACGAACCACGAGTTTGCGCCCCGCGAGATGGCCCAGGCGGATTTCAAGAAACTGGTATTAATCGTCGGCGTGCTGACCGTCCACAGCTTTCCGGAGGGCGTCGCTCTCGGGGTGGCGTTTGCAGATCTCGGTTTGGAAGGCGATCTCGTCGTCGGTGGCTTGGCGGTGCCTGCCCTCGCCGTCTTCATAACAGTCGCTATCTCAATCCAGAACATCCCCGAAGGGCTGGCGGTGGCGATCCCGCTAAAGACGTTTGGCGTGCCGAACTGGCAGCTGTTCGGCTGGGCGGTGTTTTCCAGTATTCCCCAGCCGCTAGGGGCGGGTGTCGCCTACGTGTTCGTCATCCAAGCCCGCGATTTTCTGCCCTACGGCTTTGGATTCGCGGCAGGTGCAATGATCTATCTCGTTATCCACGACATCTTTCCGGACGCGCTTTCGGCCGGTGAGGCGGCCGGACTGTCGAACCGTGGCCGACGAGACCTGCTTCTTGGAATCATCGTGGGCGTCGCGGTGATGGCTCCGATACTAGTGCTGACCGGATAGCTGACAGTAGCTACCTGGGCGCTCTCGTCTCATTTCACTCTGCCGCGGCAACTGCCGATACGAAGGGCTCGACTTACCTTTTCTGATGAACCAAACCCGGGGCGTTCAAATCCGAGTAGCGATAGCCCTCTGTATGGACGACACAGACGGCGACACACGCGACCACGTCATTCCGGGCAGCGACAACGAGCCCGACACCGAGGACGTGCGTGGCTATGATTTCCGTGGCGACTTCGACTTCACCGCATTGCTCGAAAGCTATGCGACCACCGGGTTTCAGGCGACACAGCTCGCCGAAGCGATCGATATCGCCGAGCGAATGCAGGAAGACGATGCGACCGTCTATCTCACCTTTACGTCGAACATCATCTCGTCGGGACTCCGCGAAACAGTTGCGTATCTCGTTCGCGAGGGCTACGTTGACGTGATTATCACCACCTCCGGCTCGCTGACCGAAGACGTGATCAAAACCGCTCGGCCCTTTAAAATGGGTGAATGGAAGGCTGATGAGGCCGAACTCCGCGAACAGGGAATCAATCGCCTGGGCAACATCTACGTTCCCTCCGACCGCTACGTCTGGCTCGAACAGTATCTCTATGACTTCTTTGCGGATTTCTTTGCCGAACAAAAGGTTCGGACGCCGACCGAGTTCGCTCGCGAACTGGGTGCGACGCTCGACGACGAGGATTCGGTGCTGAAACAGGCCGCCGACAACGACGTGCCCGTCTACTGTCCGGCATTGACTGATGCCGAAGTCGGCAACTTCCTGTATTATTACAAGCAGGGCTACGATTCGGAGATCGGCATCGAGATCCTCGACGATTACGATTCGCTCATTGAAGATGGGCTCCTCTCGGAGACGACCGGGCTGATCGCCGTCGGCGGCGGCGTCCCGAAACATCACGCGATTATGACGAACCTGTTTCGCGGCGGCGCGGACTACGTCGTCTACATTTCGACCGGGATGGAGGGCGACGGCTCGCTGTCGGGTGCGCCGCCGAACGAGGCCGTCTCATGGGGCAAAATCAAGGAAGCCGAAACCAACTACACGCAGATCGAGGCCGAAGCGACACTCGTCTTCCCGCTGCTTGTCGCCGCGGCATTCAAACAGTAGGCTGTTGTTTCAGCCATTACGACCCAGAAACGACCGTGCCGAAACGGTGAAACCAGTAACCATCCTACGGACTGGTATTCAATGCTGACAAAACGCATTATTCCCTGTATCGACGTCGACGTCGACGACGACGGCAACGCGGCGGTGTACACCGGCGTCAACTTCGAGGACCTGAAATACACCGGCGATCCGGTCGAGATGGCCAAGGCGTACAACGAAGCGGGAGCCGACGAGTTCGTTTTCCTCGATATCACTGCCTCGGCGGAGGGCCGCGAAACGATGCTCGAAACCGTCTCGGCGGTCGCCGACGAGTGTTTCATTCCGCTGACCGTCGGCGGTGGAATCCGCACGAAAGCGGACATCAAAGAGACGCTCCGTGCGGGCGCTGACAAGGTCTCGATCAACACCGCGGCGCTCCAGCGGCCCGAACTCATCACCGAGGGTGCAGCGGCGTTCGGCAGCCAGTGCATCGTCATCTCGGTCGACGCCCGCCGCCGGTTCGACGACGAGGGCGAGCACTACGTCACCGTCGACGGCGAGGAGTGTTGGTTCGAGTGTACGATCAAAGGCGGTCGCGAGGGAACCGGCCGCGATGTCGTCTCGTGGGCCATTGAAGCTGAAGAACGCGGCGCGGGCGAACTCTTTGTCAACTCGATTGACACCGACGGAATGAAAGACGGCTACGACATTCCGCTCACGAAAGTTGTCTGTGACGCCGTGTCGACGCCGGTGATTGCCTCCTCGGGCTGTGGCAACCCCGACCACATGGGCGACGTTTTCGAGCAGGCCGGGGCCGACGCAGGACTTGCGGCCTCGATTTTTCACTTTGATGAGTACTCAATCGAGGAGGTCAAACAACGGCTTCGAGACCGAAACATCCCCGTTCGACTCTAATCGAGTCCTAACGCGGTCGATGTAAATTGCGATATCGGCGATCGGTACGTACAAAAAGTCGGCAGCAATCCTCAGACGGCGGCTTCGAACGCCGCAGCGAACTCGTCAGTTGTTTCGCGAACCGACGCGGCCGCCTCGGCGAGCGCGTCGAGCGGATCGAGGCCGCCGGTCGTCGTAATCGACAGCACCGGATCGGTCTGTCCACCGGACTGTTCGGGATTCATGTCGTAGGTGGCCGCCGAAACGTTCTCGGTTTCGAGCAGGACGCCTTTGAGCACGTTCATGAAGGTGTGGTCCTCGCCGGCGATCTCGATTCGGAGTTCCTCCTCGGTCTTTTCGATAACCCGCAGTTCCATGCGCACCCCTTTGGCAGTTCGCTGTTTGAGTGTTTCGTTGTGCGTCGCCCACGGGTTGCAGAGCAGAACGGTGTCGTCATAGAGAAACCCAACCGCGGGCCGGTCGGCCGAGCGAGTGGGGTCGAGCGGCCGGTGAAAAACGGCCCGCGATGGGGGCCATGTGACTGACCAAGCCACTGTGGGAGCACTAGTCCACAGCGTCCCGGCGCCTCTGGCGAACAGAACCAGTGCGCCATCCAATAACTGAACGCATGTGTGCAAAAAAGATTGTGTTCAGCTAAATTTTTCCACACGCGACCCGAATTTGCACCGATTGTGCCACATAGTGAAAACGTCTGTGCGATTGGTCGGTTCGGAGAATCATTATCCGACATTCGTCTGAATTCGGCGAGGTGCTGGCCCGCTGACTCGGGCGTGCCGTGGCCAAATTTTCACCCGACGCCGGTGACCTGTTGCGGGAGGGCTACCGAACGTAGTAGGGCTCGCTGCCCGCAATAAATCGGCCAAGATCAGTTTCACGGCGAAAGTCAGTTGCGGTGAGCCGACGGATGCCCTCCGTCAGCCGGTCGGCGTCGTCCTCGGTCCACTCAGCGGGCTCTTTGATCGGAATCACGAGCCAGCCGCTGCCGCGAAGTTCGGTGCCGTGCAGTCGGTCCATGTCGATTTCGGTTTTCCACGCGAGTGCGGTGTACTGTTCGAGGACATGCCGGGTTGCGCGTTCACCAACCGGGAACAACACGTGTGCGCCGATTGCGCGAAGTTCAGCATCGAAAAACCGCTCCATATCGACGTATTCGGCGGTCGTCGGCGTCTCATCCGCGGGAACGCACATGTGGAGATACGACAGAAAGGTGCCATTGACCGTTGGCTGGTCGCCGACCGCCCGGAGCAACCCGGTTTCAGCGAGGACGGCCTGGAGTCGGTCGCCCGCCACACAGCCGGTAAACGGCACACCTGTGTCCGTGCCACCGTGGACGCCGGGATGGTCGCCAACGATGTGAAAATCCGCGTTGGCATCGCCGTAGCCCGGAACGAACTGGGGACACGACGGCCGCATGCCAAACGGGTTGCTCGTTCGGTCGGTGACGTTTTTCACGGCTACACATAGCGACGAGCAACAGTATATGTCGAACGGTTTCGACGGAAAATCCGCATGAACGTTCAGGATTGTTTGTGAGTTAGAGTTCGACACCGGAGGGAATCAGGCTCTGGCTTCGAAGCAGGTCGCCCTCGTTGTCGTAAACGAGAAACGTCGCCTTCTCGTAGGTGACCGTTTCGTCATCGTACGACAGCTCGATTCGGTACCGACTCTCGGCCGTGTTCGTCACCTGACCGTACTCACGCGCTGCGGTGATAAACGCAAAGACGTCTTCGGCGCTCTCGTTGGTTTCGAAGAGGAAATCGCCGGTCAACCGGTTGGCCACGCTGACGACCCCGGTGGGTTCGTCGCTCTCTTCGAACGGATCGCGAAGTCTGAAGCCGACATCGATGTCGTCGCCGGCCAGCGGGCGGTCGTCAGGGCCGCGAAGCCGCCGCACGAGTTCGTCTGTTGGCCCCGAAAAGCTGATCAGTGCGACCGGCTGCTGTGGCTCGCCGCCGTCGGTCACCCAGTCGAGGTTGCGTACGTCGAGGTCGAAATGGTCACGCCGCATTCGGTACTACTTAATTTGTGTCCGGGCGTATCAACTTGACGGCCAGTTACCGTGTTTCATACGCGCGGCCAGTCGGCCAGCATCGCGGACAACCCGGTCGACGCCGGGCGGTCGCACACAGGAGCTTTTAGGCCCATCGATACGACGGGAGAGCCAATGGTCTGGATCAACCGCGAGTATGTGGGTCCGCTGTCGGTGCTGTTCGTCTGGCTCACCGCGTTCATTCCGTGGAATGTCACCTACAGCCAGCTCTCGGAGGGCGCGTGGATACTGTTCATCCGGTTTCCGTTTTTTGAGATGCAGTACACGAGCGGAACCGGCATTGCCGACGGACTCGCGATGCGCACCGTTTTCACCGCGCTCAGTCTTCAGGCGGGCCAAGGGCTCGAAACGATGACCCAACTGTGGACGGCGACGGCCGTCGTCGTCGCGGTCGCGGTGCTCGTTTCGGTTGCGTACTATGTTGCCGAGTCACGATTCGAACAGGGGCCAGTGTCGCCCGTCCAGCTGCTCGGTGGGCTGTTGGGGCTGGCCGCCGTCGGCTTTTCGGCCGCAACGGTGGCTGTCTGGACCGGCGGCTTCGGTGGTATTCCGATTCCGATCGGCGTCGTGCTCATCGCCACCTTCGCGTTCGTGTTGCTCCGGGCGGAACTCACGGACGACGACGCTGGAGCGTCAACTCCAGCAGAGTAGCCAGCGAAATAATCGAGGGCGACACCACCGGACAGCGGGCTTCTTGTCGCTTCGCGTTGTTACAGCGGTATGACCGAGGGACTGGACGCCGACATCGACACGACCGACTACCTCACCGCCGAGCGGGCGAGACTGCTCGATCGGATTCACGAGCACGCCGGCGGAATTGCGCGCGAACTCGCCCGATTGGAGGGCGGCGACTACGGCCGGCGAGCGTTCCGAACCGACCGCGGCGAGTGGACCGTCAAATACGAAGCCGGCGTGTTGGAGTTTCTGTTGTTCGATCCGAACGGGGGCGAAAAAACCTACGTTATTTCGACGAAACAGCCACCCGAACCCGCCGCGCTGGCTGAAGCGATGAGCGACTACGCGGCGTTCGTCGAGGCCTACAACGCGTTTGTCGACTCGCAGGCCGGGATGCTTGACGACATCGACCCAACGTTTCCGGCGGTTCGGTCGGCCGAGCGCGTCGTCGTCGAACGCGACCGAATCGTCGAGGCGATAACGGCCGTCTGCACCGAGATTGCCCAGCAGTGTTACCGCTACGAGGGAACCAACTACGGGCTGTTTTCGACGACCGTCGACGGCACTCGCTGGGAGCTCAAATGGGAGGAAGGAGCGGTCTCGTATCTCCGCGTTGGCGGCGAGAACGGCGTCTACCTGCTGTCACAGTACGGACAGCCGGCCGCACAGACGGTTCGACGGCTCGCCGACGACGTTCCACCGTTCGTTACCGCGTTCAACGCATGGATCGACGACCTCGATTCGACGCTCACAACCGTCTCGTTCGAGTCGGTCGAATCATAGGCGAGCGGGCCACGTCCCGTCGCGTCGAATACATGACAAGTATTGGCATAGATATTTAGGTATTGATGCGATATAGCGCGGTATGTCAGTCGAGGACGCCGACTCCGTATCCGTCGAAGACCGCCCGCAAGCGGATGCTTCGGACGAAGCGGCGTCATCGAAGTCCAACACGACACCGGTCACCAAGGGCCGGTGGTCGTGGGAGGACTACAAACGCGAGTACCACGGAGACGGAACGTTCGACCGCAGCAAGGCGCTCGGCTTCAACGCGGACGCGATTCCCGAACTGCTCAGCACCGTCAACGAGGTCGCCGAGTCGGTATCGGCGTTCATCGACGAACGGACGGTAACGGTCCAAGACGACTTCGACGAGGACGAATTTTTTCAAACGGAAGCAGGAACCACGACCGTCGCCAACCGCTACGACCTCGAAAAGGCGGTGCCAATGGAAAAAAAGCGGCACTTTCGCGAAATCGAGCGCTACTGGGTGAACAAGCCCTACGCCTTCATCATTATTTTCCGCTCGACCAAAGAAAACGAGACGAAGTACTACGCAGTCGAGCCCTACCGAAACAAGATCGAAGCCGACATCACCGAGTATCTGACCGGCAAACTCAGAACCGCAATCAAGTACGGCGAGCAGGGCGGGGCCGCCGCCGACGAGGACAACCGTCGCGACATCATCGTCAGCGAAACACATCGACTGTTGAAACGCTACGGGTTGTACTCGGGCAGAAACACCTCCTCGTTCGGTAACCAACTCGCCCAACTCCCCGCGGTGATGGCGTCGATCCGAAACAGCATTGTCGACCGGCTTGAGCCGCTTGTGATGGTGTTTGACGCGCCGGTCGCCCGGCTGACGGGCGGTGGCGACGAGGAACCTGCAACGCGCGAGAAAACCGTCGGTGAAAATCGCTATCGCCAGTTCATTACCGACGATGCCGACGAATTCGCCGCGGACGACACCACGGAGGTCGGCCCCAGGAAATCGCTGGCCGACCGCCTGCTGCCCGACCGTGTCGACCCCGAAACGTACGTCCTGGAGCCAACGCCCGACTCGACAGTCGGAAAACTGCTCTACCGACTCGGCTACGAACCGCTCGACGAAACCGGGGATGAACTCCCCGATGGCGACCCCGACTCGGTGCCGAAACGCGAACTCCGTGGCGTGTCCGCACGGCCCGAACCCGCCGTTGTCGCCGAAAACAGCGAAACGCTGACCGAGTACCAGGTCGAAAAACTGCTGTACTATCTCCAGCGTGACTTCATCGGCTACGAGCGAATCGACCCGATCAAACACGACATCAACGTCGAGGACATCTCGTGTGACGGCTACAACTCGCCCGTCTTCGTCTACCACTCGGAGTACGAACAGATCATCTCCAACATCCACCACGGCGAGCGCGAACTCGACGATTTCGTGGTCAAACTCGCCCAGCGGTCGGGCAAGGGCATCTCGAAACGTCGGCCACAGGTTGACGCGACGCTCGCCGACGGGTCGCGCGCCCAACTCACGCTTGGCCGTGAGGTGTCGGATCACGGAACGAACTACACCATCCGGCAGTTCAAAGAGGTGCCGTTTACGCCGATCGATCTGATCAACTGGAAGACGTTCTCGCTCGACCAGATGGCGTTTCTCTGGCTGGCGATCGAGAACGACAAGTCGCTCATTTTCGCCGGCGGCACGGCGTCGGGGAAGACGACATCACTCAACGCGGTCTCGTTGTTCATCCCCTCGAACAGCAAAATCGTCTCCATCGAGGACACCCGCGAAGTCGAGTTGCCCCAGCGCAACTGGATCGCCTCGGTCACCCGGCCCTCGTTTACCGACGACGACAAGGGCAACATCGACGAGTTCGACCTGCTTGAGGCGGCGCTTCGCCAACGGCCCGAGTACATCGTGATGGGCGAGATTCGTGGCGAGGAGGGCCGGACGCTGTTCCAGGTCATGTCGACGGGCCACACCACCTACACGACGTTCCACGCCGACTCGGTCGGCGAGGTGCTCAAGCGGTTTACCACCGAACCGATCAACGTCTCGAAAACGATGTTCTCGGCACTCGATCTGGTGTCGATTCAGACCTCGACGCGGGTCAAAGGCAAGAAGGTTCGCCGGAACAAGTCGCTGACCGAAATCAACCACTACGACCCCGAAAACGACGAGATCAACGTTCGAGACATCTACCAGTGGCAGGCTGAAACCGACGAGTATCTCCGCATCGGCAACTCGAACACGCTCGAACAGATCAAGTTCGACCGCGGCTGGAGTCGCGAGGAACTCAACAGCGAACTGTTCGAACGCCGGGTCGTCCTCGCGTACCTGATCGACCGCGGACTCAACACCTACACCGAGGTGGCAGCGACGCTCCAGGCGTACATCAATGATCCCGAAACGATTCTCGCGTTGATGGCGACCGACCAACTCGCCGCAAGTCTCGAAGACCTCCGCGAGATGGAGTCGGTGTTGATCACCGTCGACCCTGACGTCGAGGCGCTCGTCCCGCGGCCCGACCCCGATGCCGAACAACGCGAGGAGGCCCAGCGAATCCTCGATTCGGCCGAGTCGTTGTTCGACCGCTACCGAAACGTCGAAGCCGGCTCGCTGCCGGATGCGCTTGCGGGAATGTTCGAGGACGGACTCGACCGTGAGGAGCCTGCCGAGTCGGTTGAACCGTTTGGCGATCCGATGGTTGCACCCGAAGAGATCGAGAACGAAGCCACCGAACCGGGTGAACCGATGGATGCTGAGGGGGTCGGCGACGGCGTGACGGAAGATCGCGGTGACGACGCGGTTGCAGACGGCGATGAAGCGGGCGGCGAACGCGGTGGCGACATGGATGACGAGGCGACCAACAGGATCGACGCCGTCGACGAACCACCCGCAGAAACGGACGGCGCTGGCGAGCGCGTCGGCCGGGAGGCAGCCGACGGCGAACCCGCCGATGGGACCGTTGAGGATCGGTAGATGAGTCTCGAAACGCCAACCCGGAACAACCCGGACGACGACCTGCTCGCGGATCTGTTCTACCCGCTGTTTCGGGTGTTGTTCGGCGAGAACAGTGACTTCGTCGGCGACGTCGAACAGAAACTCACCGAGGCGCGAATCTCCGAAACCGTCGAACACTACCTCTCGCGAGCGCTCGGCGTTGGCGTGCTCGTCGGCATCGCGTTGGCGATTGTCGGTACCGTCGGGAGCTACATGCTGTTTCAACTCGGTATTATCAGCCCGGAGGCGGTGAGCATTGGTATCCCGGTCGGCACGGCCGAAACCGCGGCGTTGCTCCGGAGTCTCGTGATTCCGGTAACCGTCGGCATCTCGGGGTTCCTGTTCGGCTCAATCGGGTTTGCAACCGGCTTTGGCGGTCTCGTCGCGATCCCCTACAGCCACGCGAGCAACCGCAAGCGCAACATCAACATTCTGCTGCCCGACGCCATCGCATTCATGTACGCGCTGTCGGTTGGCGGGCTCAACCAACTCGAAATCCTCAGATCGATGGCCGACGCCGAGGACACCTACGACGAGGTCGCCCGCGAGTTCCAGAGCATCGTCGCCGAAACCGAGTACTTCGGCACCGACTACCGAAACGCCATTCGCAAACAATCGATGGAGACGCCGAGCGAGCCGCTTGCACAGTTTCTGACCGACATGTTGTCGATCGTCAACAGCGGCGGCGACATGGAGGCGTTCCTGCGCGACAAGAAGGACGCCCACATGCGAACCGCCAAGCAGGAACAGGAGATGACGCTCGAAACGCTCGAACTGTTCGGCGAAATGTACATGACGCTCTCGCTGTTCCCCCTGCTGCTCATCATTATTCTCGTCATCATGAGCATGCTCGGCGAGGCCGACGATTTCCTGCTGTATGCGACCGTCTATGTACTGATCCCGCTGGTCGGCGTCGGCTTTTTGGTGTTGATTTCGACGGTCAAATACGACGAACCGGGCGACGGTTACATCAAGCCGAAAGGCGGAACCGCCCGGCTCGAAGCGAGTTCGAAATCCGGCCTCACACACCTCGGACTCATCGAGAGCTACGTCGGCAGCTACCGCGTGTTCGATCGGATTCGCGCTCGCGAGGGAACCTACGAAACCAAACAGCTGCTGTCGTCGCCACACCTGTTTTTCCGCGACAATCCGCTGTACACGCTCGCGTTGACCGTTCCCGCGGCGCTCGTTCTCGTGGCAATCGCCGTCACCGTTGGAAGCGCACCGCTCGCGGTGAACGAGTGGGTCGCCCGGCCGGTCTGGAGCACGTTCATCTGGGTGTACGTCCCGCTGTACATTACCTGTCTGCCGTTGGCGGTGTTCTACGAGTGGAACATGCGGTCGCGACACGCCGTCACCGGCAAGCTCTCCGAAAACCTCCGAAAGCTTTCGAGTGCGAACGACACGGGCCAAACGCTGTACGACTCGATTATGACGGTTGCCGAAACCTCCAGCGGCAAACTCGCCGAGGAGTTCGAGATTATGTACGCGAAGGTGAGCTACGGCGTGAGCCTCCGCGAGGCGTTCATCGAATTCAACAACAAGTACCACCTGCCACGACTCGCCCGGACGGTCAAACTCATCACCGAGGCTCAGGAGGCCTCCAGTCAGATCACCGATGTGTTGCGAACAGCCGCCCAGGCCAGCGAGAACACCGACGACATCGAGCGCGAGCGGATTTCGCGCACCCGGATGCAGGTTGCGATCATTCTGATGACCTACCTGACGCTGTTGGGCGTGATGGCAATTTTGCAGACGCAGTTCATCGACGTGATGGCCGGGTTGACCGACCAGGCCGGCAACGGCGGCGGGGACGCCGGTGGCGACATGGAGTTCGGCGCGGGCGTCGATGCCAGTCTGCTCTCGTTGCTGTTCTTCCACGCGGTGACGATTCAGGCCGTCCTCTCTGGGTTGATTTCGGGCTACATCCGGAGCGCAAAGCTCCTTGCGGGGATGAAGTTCGTCGTCATCCTCCAGACGATCGCGCTGCTGACATGGGTGGTGGTCGGCTAATGGTTCCGTTTCGACACGAGAACG
>LKMS01000015.1 GCA_001563965.1 Haloferacaceae archaeon PL-Br10_E2g29
ATGTAGTAACACACCATCTTTTTCGACGACATTTGGTCTATATATGCATACCTTTGCATACTCGCTGGATCCGACACATGGACGGGTCTGACGGCGACACTCACCGGCGTGGGCGTCGGAGATGTGGGTTGCTCTCGGTGGGCCGTCTCGGTACCTGTGTATGTGGGTGTGCTCGTCGGCTTCTACCGGTCGCCGTCGACAAGTCGGGCTTTTTTGCCGCGACTCCACTGTTTGAGTTCGTACTCGCGTTTCATCGCCGCCGATTTCGAACGGTGGGCTTCGCGGTAGACGAGTTCGACGGGGGTTCGCCCCCGGGTGTATTTCGACCCGGTTCCCGCGTTGTGTTCGGCGACCCGCCGCTCGATGTCGGTGGTATAGCCGGTGTAGAACGTGCCGTCGCCACAGCGAATAATGTAGACGTAGTGGGTACTCATGATCGACTTTGGCGTTCAGGTACGAATGGATGTCCGGTGTTCTTGTTCCTGTGCATGTTCGTCTTTGCTCTCCGTTGGGCATGAACGATCACATATGTTTGCTCGGTGGCGCTGTTAGATTCTTCAGTCACATTCCGGCCCCGTTCGGTCATCACTCAACCAGCGCGGGGAAGGTGCGTCGGATATACGGCTCAAGGGGGTCTGAATCCTCCCAGAGGGTTGCAAAGAGATCACGTCCCCACTGTACTGCTGGCTCGGTTTCGGAAATACACAGCGCAGTGGTGTCAGTAACCGATTCGTTCGACGGTGAACCGGTCGTTCCGGTGTTGCGGTGCTGACCCGTCGTGCCCCCACTCACCGTCGGCAGTTCGAATTTGAGTTCGTTGTCGGTGACAACTGACGCGAACTGACAGTCCGTCAGCCGGATGTTTGCGGGTTCTAGGGGGTTCAGTTCGCTGCGGTGGCCGTTCTTGTACCGCTGGACGCTGACATCGATCACTCCTCTCGTTACCAATACGCGCGTCTCCGGTGTTGTTGGAATGGCTTCCTGATGTCGCCGTGAGTAATACGGTGTGGTGAGCTCACAGGAGGTGGCCGAATCGAGGACACTAATCGCCACCTCTTCGGATCTATTTGGGTCTTGGGCCGTATCGCGGATGATCTCGTACTCCCCGATCTCCGGGAGTCGCCGACGGAACGCCGCTGGAATGACGTCGACATGGTGGTTCTTCCAGAATGCAGGGTCTCTCTCGCGGAAGGCCGCTGCAGCCTTCCAGGCAGAGATACTGTCGGCGACGAGAGAGCCGTAGGCAGTGAGTCTCCAGCCACTGTCACGTTGGCGCACCAGTCCACGGTTGCTGAGCGTCGACAGTGCGTTGTAGACTGCGGAGTCGCTCGCAGCGATTTCGGACAGCAGTGCGTCGGTCGGCGTCGGTTCCGCCGACACGCGACGGATTACCTCCGTCCGCACTGACGACGTGATGACGAACTCGTGTGACGACTGCGATGGCATTCGTCTCAACCCCCGTTGGCCTCCTACTTAATTTATCAGATTCCAATACAACTGGAACAACGACTCTCTCGTTGGGCACTCATCCGCCAGTTCACCGTTCCTTCCGCCGATACTTCGGGATTTAAGCCCCTGTGTTTGATGCTGTGTTATCATGTCCAGCAAGAACGGGGACTCGTACGACTACGTACTCGTTGGCGCGGGATCGGCGGGTTGTGTGCTCGCCAACCGACTCTCTGCCAATGGGAACCGCGTGTTGATACTGGAGGCGGGCAAACCGGACGAGCAGCGAGAAATCAGTATGCCGGTGGCGTACTCGACGTTGTTCAAATCCGCGGTCGACTGGGAGTACTACACCGACCCACAGCCGCACCTGAACGGCCGCGAATGCTACTGGCCACGCGGGAAGACCCTCGGCGGATCGAGTTCGATCAATGCGATGATCTACGTTCGCGGCCAGCCTGCAGACTATGACCGCTGGGCCGAACTCGGAAACGACGGCTGGGCCTACGACGACGTGTTGGACTCCTTCAAACGCGCCGAACACAACGAACGCGGCCCCTCGGAGTATCACGGAACTGACGGTCCGCGGAACGTCGCAGATCCACAGACCACCAACGAACTCCCCGAGGCGTTCGTCGAGGCTGGCCAAACGGTCGGACTTTCACGAAACGACGATTTCAACGCGGGCGATCAGTCGGGCGTCGGCCCCTATCAACTGACGCAGAAGAACGGACAGCGCCACAGTGCTGCTGATGCGTATCTCAAGCCAGTTCTGGATCGTCCTCATCTGACTGCCACCACCGGCGCACAGGTGACGCAGGTTCGGTTCGACGGCCGAACGGCAGTGGGGGTCGAATACGTGCAGGATGCGAGTGGGTCGCCCACATCGGTCGACGCCAGCGAGGAAGTTATCCTCTCGGCGGGTGCGATCAACTCACCGCAGTTGCTCATGCTGTCTGGCGTTGGGCCAGCAGCGCACCTCACAGACCACGGGATTTCGATCGTTCATGATCTCCCCGGTGTCGGACGGAACCTCCAGGATCATCTCCAGGTGAAAATCAACTATGCCTGCAACAAACCCATCTCGCTCGAGGGGGCGGACTCACTGTGGAACGTTCTCAAATACCTCCTTTTGAAACGCGGTCCGTTGACTTCGAACGTCGCCGAGGCTGGCGGCTTCGCGTCGGTCTCGGCGGGGACCGACCGCCCCGATATCCAGTTCCATTTCGGCCCTTCATACTCCGTCAACCACGGGTTCGACAACCCCGACGGCCACGGCTTCTGGCTCGGCGCGCTTTGTCTTCGGCCCGAGAGCCGTGGTCGGATCACGCTCCGTTCGGCCGATCCGTTCGACGAGCCAGCGATCGATCCGCAGTACCTGACCGAAAAAGCCGATAGAGAGACACTACTTGCGGGTCTCAAACTGATCCGTGAGATTCTGCAGGCTGCGCCGTTCGACGAGTACCGTGGCGAGGAGGTTTTGCCGGGCGAAGAGGCGCAGTCCGACGAGGAACTGATCGAGCACATCCGTGAGACGGCTGCGTCGCTTTACCACCCCGTGGGGACGTGCAAGATGGGCACTGATGAGATGGCGGTCGTCGACGAGCGACTTCGTGTCCACGGAATTGATCGACTCCGTGTCGTTGATGCCTCGATCATGCCAACAATCACGAGCGGGAACACGGACGCGCCGACGACGATGATCGCCGAGAAAGCGGCCGACTACATACTGAACAGCTAGCTCGGCTGGTGTGGCTACTCACTCCCGTCGATAGCTGGTGTGAGATAACGGCGTTGCACACGAGCACACTGGCTGACCCCTCTCATTGTGAGTTACACATAGGCTGTTCAGCGTGTCGGGCGGATCGCTGTCGGGTTTGCTCGAAGACAGCTCCGGTCGGTGCTTCGGTCGGCGCGTGTCGTCGACAGTGGTTCTTCTCGCCCCCGATTCTGGAGATAGACCGTCCGAAACCACCGGAAACGGCAGTTTGAGCGGAATGACATAATAACCCTTATTACGGAGGCTCGGGTACGGACGTTTGCATGGCAGACCTTATCGTCAAAGCAGCCGTCAAAGACGCCCTGAACGAGAAGAACGTCGCGTCGGACTTCTACGAGGCACTCGACGCGGAAGTCGCCGAACTGCTCGAAGATGCGGCTCGACGAGCCGAGGCAAACGACCGGAAGACGGTCCAGCCTCGCGATCTGTAAGGCCGAATTTATCCCCGTTTTCATTTATCGGAACGTACCGACCCACGCAGCCTGCGGGCTGTCGATCACTCGGCTCTCGTTGCTCGCACTACTGCTCCGCCCACCGACTACGACTCGGCATCCTCATCAGCGACAACCGGCAACCGGTAGCGTAGCACCGTCCCCCGTGGCTCGTTTTCGTCACGTTCGACGCTGCCGCCGAGGGCGGTAATCGACCAGTAGATCACCCAGAGACCGATTCCGCTACCGTGTCGCAGCGCGGTTTCCTCGCGGGCCGTAATGATCTCCCACTCGGTTTCCGGAATGCTCGGCCCGTTGTCGGCGACTGCCATGTGAACGGTCGCGTCGTCGCTGTCTTCGCGTGCGATCCGAATGTCGACGGTCGGTTCCTCACTGTCGTTGTGCACAACGGCGTTTTCGATCGTCTCTTCGAGCGCGAGCTCCAACAGTTGGCCGTTCGGGATTTCGATCTCGTCGTCGACGTCGATGGTGAGCGAGATCGTCGCTTCCGGATACGTGGCACGCGCCTGCTCGACAGTTCTCGAGAGCTCCGCGAGTGCGAGGCTGTGGCGCTGGTCGCGCTGGCGAAACAGTTCGCGGATCGTTGCCGTCTGCTCGCTCATCTTTTTTAAGCTTGCGGTGCGCTCGGTGATGATCCGACCGATCGTCCGCTGACCGGGGCCTGCAACCTCGTCTTCCAGCATGGCTGCATAGCCCTCGATCACCTCGATCGAGTTGCGCACGTTGTGTCTGAGCATTCGGTTCATCACGTCCAACACCTGCTCGGTGAACGCCTCGTCGGTGATGTTGTACTCGATGACGGTGTAGTTGCTAATCGTCCCGTCGTCGACAATGGGAACGACCCGTCGTTTCACGCGGTAGCGCTCGCCGTGTTTTGTCCGGTTCGTGAGTTCGCCCTCCCACGGCTCGCCGTCGGTGATCGTCTCCCACAACTCCTCGTAGACTAGGGGATCTTGGGTTTCGGCCGCAAACAGCCGTGTCGTTTTGCCGACCGCTTCCTGGGCGCTGTAGCCGGTCATCCGTTCGAATGCCGGGTTGACATACTCGATTTTCCCTTCGGAATCGGTGATAAACATGGTGTGGCTCGCGCCTTCGGCGTGCGTTTCGAACAGCCGCCGCTCCTGTTGGTAGAGTTTCGTCACCGACACGTCATCCTGATAGCCGAGATAGTGCGTTACGGCTCCGGTGTCGTCGGTGACCGGCGTGAGCGTCACGCGGTTCCAGAACATCGAGCCGTCTTTCCGGTAGTTCCGCAAAACAACGGTCACGGCGTCGCCCGCATCGATCGCCGTCCGCATCCGGTCGACGGGTTCGCTGCGAGTTTTTTCGCCCTGCAAAAACCGACAGTTCTGCCCGAGTATCTCCTCGCGGTCGTAGCCGGTAATCTCAACGAACCCGTCGTTCACGTAGATGAGCGGCTCGTCGGGCCGCGTCATGTCCGCGATGGTGATGCCGACCGGCGCTTCGTCGAGTGCGCTCGTTACAACCAGTTCCGACGTGGACACCGCCGAAATATCGATGAACGTGCTTTTGATTCGACTGTGGTCTTCCCAGTCGACGACGCTGCTCACGATGAGCACCGTTCTGTCCTCGCGCTCGTCGACTGTGAGCGTGGCCGTCGCTCCCAGTATCGTCGCGTCGCCCCCCAAGAGCCGTTCGCACTGGGTGCTGAACAACTCTCGCGAGTCGCTGTCGAGTCGGGCCGAAAGCGGCGTGCCGACGAGTGCCGTCCGTGACTGCTCGGCGAGCAACGCCGCAAACGCCGCGTTGGCGTAGACGATTTCGTCGTTCGCGTGGATGACGACCGGATCGTGCCGCTCGCTTCCGTCGTCGGGCACATCTGCGCCGGCAGTGGGTGGCCTCCTCATTTGCTTCCCACTCGCCACCTCATCTCGACGACAGATCGGGCCCGTTTCGTTGGTTTCACTGCACGTTTCTCCATCGTATGCGAGTGGATATTTGCACATAAATATCCGGGTCACCGATCCGGCCGATCCTCGTTTTTCGGCTCGCAGCCGGTCGCATTCCGCGTTCAGTAAACGATCGTTTCGACGCCGTCGTCGTCGCCGACCGAGGCGGCGGTCACCGCGTCGACAAACAGTCCGTGGTCGACGACACCGGCGAGCGACGACAGCTCGGCGGCCAGCGAGCGTGGCGACTCAAGCGTTCCGAAGTTGGCGTCGACGACGAGGTTGCCGTTGTCCGTCACGACGGGTCCGTCCTTTCTTTCGGCCGTCCGAAGCGTCGGTTCGCCACCGCGCTTGGCGACCGCGTCGGCAACGAGGCGGTGGGCGGCCGGCAGCACCTCGATGGCAACGGGGTGGCTCAGGCTGTCGGCGATTTTCGTTTCGTCGACGACGACGTGAAACCGATCGGCCGCGCTCGCAACCATCTTTTCGCGGGTGTGTGCCGCGCCGCCGCCCTTGATGCAGTCGCCCGCATCGAGGGCGATCTGGTCGGCCCCGTCGATAGCGAGGTCGATGCCGCCGCCGGCCTCATCGAGATCGATCACCTCGATGCCCGCGTCGAGTGCGCGCATTCGCGAGGAAAACGAGGTCGTCACGGCGCGAATGTCGAGTCCGTCGGCGACGCGCTCACCCAGTGCATCGATTGCGTGGGCAGCCGTGCTGCCGGTTCCGAGGCCGATGGTCATGCCGTCGGACACTCGGTCGGCCGCCGCCCGCGCGGCGCGTTGTTTGGCCGCGGTGGTACCGCCAGTCGATTTCATGCTGGTCTCTGCGACCGGGAGCCTCAAACAGCTATCGGAGGCCGTCGGCTTTTCGGTCGCTCAGTGCGCCGTGTGTGCTGTCGCCGTCCGAGTTCACTGCCGACCTGACTCACTGCTCATCGAGTCGGTCACGAATCGCCTGTGGGTCGTACTCGACGGTGAGTGCCCGCGACCGTCCGCGGCCTTCGACGTCGGCGTACGTTGCCGAAATAATGCCCAACTGGTCGAGTTTGTTGACCAGTTCGGAGTAGCGCGTGTAGCCCAATCCGGCGGCGTCGTGAAACGCCTCGTACACCGCGCCGGCGCGTTCTCCGTCGTTCGCGAGAACCACTTCAAGCAGCGCCCGCTCGGAGTCCGACAGGCCGCGGAGGGTTCGCGAGAGATGGACGTGTTTCGATTTTTCGTAGGCGGCGTCGACATCTTCGAGTGTGACCGTTTGGGAGGCCCGCATTTCGGCGTGCAGCCCCGCCCGGCGGAGCAGATCGATGCCGACACGGAGGTCGCCGCTGTCGGCGGTTCGGTCGGCAACCGCTTCGAGTTCGGTGTCGCTGATGACGCCCTCGTGAAAGCCGCGCTTTGCGCGTTCGCGGAGAATCGAGAGAATCTCGTCGACCCCGTAACGCGGAAAATAAATCTCCTCGGGCCGGAACACGCTTTGGACCCGGCTATCGAGCGAGTCGATGACGTCCAACGAGAGATCCGAGGAGACGACGATAACGCCGATTTTCGTGCCTGGATGTGCCTCGTGGGCGCGCAACAACGAGTAGAGCGTGTCGCTGGCTTCGTCCTCGTAAAACAGGTAGTTGATGTCGTCGAGTGCGACGACGAGCACGCACTCCTCGTCGACGAGGCGGTCGGTGAGTTGGCCGAAGAGCTTTTTGAACGAGATGCCCGAAGCGGGCGGTTCGTACTCGAACACTCCCTCGAACAGCCGGGAAAACACCGCATAGCGCGTTGAATCGACTTGGCAGTTGACGCGGACGACTTCCACGTCGCTTTGGCCGCCCAACTCGCCGAAGAGCTTCTGGACGGCCGTCGTCTTGCCCGTTCCGGGCGGCCCGCGAATAATGGTGTTGAGCGGCCGCGAGCCACGGACGGCGGGCCGAAGCGCGTATTTCAGGCTTTCAAGCTGGCTGTTTCGGTGCCGAAACGTCTCGGGAATGTAGTCGATCTCGAAGACGTGTTCGTCACGGAAGACTGATTCGTCCCACGACAGCATGCCTTCGGGGTCGTCTCCCATCTGGATAGGAGAACCAAGCGCGGCTACTTAATCGTTCCCCGGGCGGGTTCTCGATCTCGGCCAGCCGTGCTGGCAGGTCGACCGCAACGAACCACCTTACTCGACCCAGTCGACCCCGGTGATCTCGAAGCGTGCGCCGCCACGTTCGCTCTCGCCCACAGCGACATCCCAGCCGTGGGCGGTGGCGATTTCGCGAATGATCGACAGCCCGAACCCGGTGCCCTCGGCGTTCGTCGAGTAGCCGCTTTCGAAGATCTGCTCGCGCTCGTCTGTGGGAATTCCCGGGCCGTCGTCGGCGAAATAAAAGCCGCCGTCGACGTCGCCAACCGTGACGGTGACGGTTTCGCCGCCGTGTTCGATCGCATTCCGAATGAGGTTTTCAACGAGCTGTGTCAGTCGGTGACGGTCGGCCATGAGCGACCGCTCGGTTTCAATGTGCAGGGTCGCCGACGGCGCTTGCACGCTCTCCCAGGCGTCCGCGACGAGGTCGCCGAGCGCGACGGGTGCTGGGTCGTCAACGGCCGAGCCCGTTCTGGCAAGCACCAACAGATCCTCGATGAGCGTGTTCATCCGCCCGATTGCGCGGCGACACCGCTCGAACTCCTCGGGATCGCCGGTTTCTTCGGCCAGTTCGAGCCGTCCTTCGAGCACGTTCAGGGGGTTTCGGAGATCGTGTGAGACGACCGAGGTGAACCGTTCGAGTTGTTCGTTTTTTGCCTGCAGTATCGCGGTCGTTTTCTGCCGTTGGAGTTCGTAGCTCACCCAGCGACTCATGAGATCGACGAGCGTGACCTCCCACTCGTCGAACTGCCCATCTCTCGGCTCGGTGTCGTAGAAACAGAACGTGCCGTACACCTCGTTGTCGACGAAGACGGGCGCGCCGATGTAACACGAAATGCCCCATTCGGTGTAGCCCGCTCTGTGCGTTTCCTCGGGGGCGTCGCGCTTGATGTCGCCGAGCACGACCGTTCGCTGATTTTGCGCGGCAATCTCGCAGTTCGTCGCCGACAGCGGCACCACGTCGCCCGGCTCAATGGCGTCGGTGTCGGCATCGACGTGTTTGAACACGTACTCGTGGCCCTCGATTCGTGACAGCGACCCGAACGCCGTGTTCAGTTCCTTGCGCCCCAACGCGAGTAGGTCTTTGACCTGCTCGGCAAACGGCCGGTTGCGGTCGGCGATGATGTCGTGCATCTCACGAAGCACGCGTTCGCGGCGCTCGACCGCTTCGCGCTGGCGGTGTCGTTCGGTGATATCGTAAAAATATACTGAGAGACCGGTTTCGGAGGGGTACGCCCGCACGTCGAACCAGATATCCAATGGCTCATAGTCGGCTACGAAGACGACCGGCTCTTGACTCTCGACTGCCTCGTGGTATTTTTCATAAAACACCGTTCCCACCGCTTCGGGAATCGCCTCCCAGAGGTGGGTGCCGAGTAGTTCGTCCTGACTCATCGGCTCACCGATCGCCTCCGAGAGAATCGTCCGGCCACGATCGTTGACGTGGGTGACTCGCCACTCCGTATCGACCGCGAAAAAGCCGTCCGACATCCGACTGGCCACCTCCTCACGGCGTTGTTCGGACACCGTCTTGGCCGAAACGTCGCGTCCGACTCCCGCGAACACGTTCTCGCCCGTTGCTGCGTCCAGTTTGTCGAACTCGAACTCGTAGGGAATCGCACGCCCCTCGGCAGTGGCTAGCGCTGTCTCGACGGTCACCGAACCGGTTTCTGTGAGCGTTTCGAACGCCTCGGCCACCCGGTCGGTATCGTCCTCGAACAACGCCGTCACCGACATATTCGCCAACTCCTCGTCGGTGTGGCCAGTCACCGATTCGACCGCTTGGTTCCACGCTTGGAGGGTGAGGTCGTCGGCAAAAATGAAACACACCTCGTCGAGCAGATCGAGAAACGCCGCGGGGTCAATGGTGGTCACTGAAGATCACGTATCCCCCGCAATGTGCCGGGGCTAAATATAGGCTTGCGCTACTCGGGTTTCAGTCCGCCGCCTTCGACCCGCAATATTGCCTCTCCGTCGGCCAGGTTCGGCGCATCGACCAGTCGAAACACCCGTTTGGTTCCTTTCGAGTTTTTGAGGTAGACGCGGACGTTCGACGCGTGGCCGAGAATGTTTCCGCCGACGGGTTTCGTCGGGTCGCCAAAGTACGAATCGGGGTTGCTCTGGACCTGGTTCATCACGAGAATCGCGGCGTTGTGGAGGCTGCCAATCCGCAGCAGGTCGTGGATGTGGCGGTTCAGTTTCTGCTGGCGCGGGGCCAACTCGCCGCGGCCGACGTACTCCGCACGGAAGTGTGCGGTCAGCGAGTCGTAGATGACGAGTCGAACCGGCCGGTCGTCGTCGGCGTACTCGCTTGCGAGGTCGGCGGCGGTTTTCGCCAGCAACATCTGGTGGTCGGAGTTGAACGCGCGTGCGACGTGGATGTACCGCAGGAAGTCGGTCACCAGTTCGTCCATCGCTTCCTCGTCGTCCGGGGTACCCTCTATTCCGCGCCGTTCGAGTTCGGCTTCGAGAATCTCGTGGTCGAGTCCACGAACCATGTCGTCGATGCGTTCGGGGCGGAAGGCGTCCTCGGTATCGACGAGAATGGCGCGGCCCGCCAGCCCCCCGTGTTTCTGATCGAGTTGGACGTTGACCGCCAGTTGGTGAGAGATCTGGGATTTACCGACGCCGAACTGGCCGTACACCTCGGTCATCGACTGGGTTTCGACGCCGCCACCGAGCAGTTCGTCGACGGCGGGAACGCCGAAGCTCAGCTTTCCAATTTCGTTGCGCCGTTCGAGGACGGTCGACCCGCTTTCGAAGCCGCCCACGTCGGCAGCTTCGCGGGCTGCGCCAATGATATCGCTCGCGGTACCCTGCCCGACGTCGGCCGCGTCGGCCAACTCGCGGGGGCTCGAGACCGCAAGCCCGTTGTAGGAGTCAAAGCCGGCGTCGACGAGTTTTTCGGCGGTCGCCGGACCGACGCCCGGCAGATCCTCAATATCGGAGTGTGTCGCCATTGTCCCGACTTCTTCGTCAAGCCTGATAAAGTATCGTTAACTGCAGAGCGAAAGTGAATGACTGTAAACGGAACCGCTACCCGTGGCGAGCCCGTATACGCGATATCCGTGTCGACGCACTCTACGCCACCACAGCCCGACACCGCCCAACCGCGGTACGGCTATGCCGCACTCAACCGAACGCTCCGCGAGGATGACGTCCGGACGAACCGCGGCATGCAGGAGGCAACGTTCGACTCGCGCGGGCTTCCGTACGCGGGTGAACTCGCCGAGGAGAATATTCGAGGACTCCGCCAAATCCTCGAGTGGAACCTCGCCCACGACATCTCCTTTTACCGGATTTCGTCGGACCTCATTCCGTGGCACAGCCAGTACACGCTTGACGAGTTGCCCAACAGCGAGACCGTCTTCGATCTGCTTGCTGCAATCGGCGAGCTTGCGACCGACCACGACCTCCGACTCACGTTTCATCCGAGCCATTTCGTCAAACTTGCGAGCCCGACCCAGTCGGTCGTCGACAACGCGGTCGTCGACCTCGACTGTCACGGCGAACTGATGGACGCGATGGGTCTCTCGCGCAGTCCGTACAACTCGATCAACATCCACATCGGTGCACATTACAGCGACAAGGCGGCGACCGCCGAACGGTTTTGTGACGTTGTCGAATCGCTTCCGGCGGCCGTCCGCTCGCGGCTCACGGTCGAAAACGACGACACCGACTCGCTGTGGAGCGTGCCCGAACTGGTCGAATCCGTCCACGACAAAATCGGTCTCCCGGTCGTCTACGACGAACTGCACCACCAGTTCACCGACCGGGGACTCACCTACCGCGAGGCGCTCGAACTGGCCGCTGACACGTGGCCCGACGGAATTCGCCCGATCATCCACTACAGCGAAGCCCGGCGGCTTCACGAAGCCGACCCCTCGATTGCGCCACAGAACCACGCGGATTTCATCCAGGGGCCGATTCAGCTGTTCGGCAACACGGTCGACGTGATGATCGAGGCGAAAATGAAAGAACAGGCCGTCTTGCGGTACCGCGCGGGACGAGACACCGAGGTTTTTAGCTCGTCGCCGAGTCGATAGTCCTGCATGCATCTGGCCGCACTGGCGCAATCGGGTCTGACAGTGCTGCCGCTTTCTGCGGGCGTCACCGTTCCGCCGCTGTCGACGGAGATCCTGTTGATTTTCGCGCTCATCCTCGTTGCGCTCGTACTGTTTGTCACCGAGCCCTTGCCGATTGACATCATCGCCATCGCGGTGCTCGTCTCGCTGGTCGTGCTCGAACCGTGGACCGGGGTCGACGCCGCGACCGGGATTAGCGGCTTTGCGTCGACAGCGACGATCACCGTGTTGGCGATGTTTATCCTCAGCGAGGGGATTAGACAGACCGGCCTCGTCAACATTATCGGCACCAAAATCGCCGACCGGTACGGCGACAGTCCGTACAAACAGCTACTCGCTGTGTTGGGGCTCTCCGGCGGCACGGCGGGGTTCATCAACAACACGCCGGTCGTCGCCGTGATGATTCCGATGGTCAACACGCTCTCGCGAAAAACCGGGATTTCGCCCTCAAAACTCCTGATCCCGGTTTCGTACGCCGCCATGCTCGGCGGCATGCTGACACTGATCGGGACCTCGACGAACATTCTGGCCTCCGATGTTTCGGCACGACTCATCGACCGGCCGTTTTCGATGTTCGAGTTTACCCAACTGGGCCTTATCGTCCTCGTAACGGGTGTCGTCTATCTGGCGACCGTTGGTCGACTCCTGCTGCCCGAACGGATCAGCATGAGCGATGAACTCATCGAGGGCTTCGAGATGGCCGAATATCTCACTGAGGTCGTCGTCACCGAAGACTCCGAGTTGATCGGCAAAACGGTCGACCAGAGCTTTGCCGAACTCGCCGTCGACGCCGACATCGTCCAACTCATCCGCAACGGCCGGGCGTTCACCGAACCGCTCTCGCGAAAGGAGATCCGTGCGGGCGACATTCTCGTGCTACAAACCGACCAAGAGAGCCTCGTCACGTTCATCGAAACCGAGGGACTGGAACTCGCACCTGACGCCGACGTCAGCGACGAAACGCTCGAAGCCGACACGGACGAGGTGACGCCCGCAACCGAACAACGGCTCATCGAGGTCGTCATTTCGCCGGAGGCGTCGGTACTCGGCAAAACGCTCGAAACGCTCAACTTTCGCCACCGGTACGACGCCACCGTGTTGGCGATTCGCCGCGGCGGCGAGATCATCCACAAACGGATGGACGAACGCCGCCTTCGCGGCGGCGACACGCTCTTGATTCAGGCGAGCGAATCGACCGTCCAGCGCTTCGGCAACGACCGCGATTTCATCGTTGCCGGCGACCTCACGCTGCCCGATTTTCGGTACCGCAAAATTCCAGTTGCGCTCGGCATCATCGCCGTCGTCATCGGGCTGGCCGCACTCGAACTCGTGCCCATCGTGATCAGCGCACTGGGTGGCATCGTGGCGATGGTTGCAACCGGCTGTGTCAAACCGACCGAGGTGTACGGCGCGGTCGACTGGAGCGTGATTTTCCTGCTCGCTGGGCTGATCCCACTTGGCGTCGCCATGGAGCGGACGGGTGCGGCCGAGTGGCTCGCGCTCTCGATTGTGAGCGTTTCCGGTGGGCTTTCGCCGTTGTTGTTGCTCGGGCTGTTCTACCTGTTCACCGCGCTCATCACCAACGTCATCAGCAACAACGCGAGCGTCGTGTTGATGATCCCGGTCGCCATCGAGGCCGCCGAGCTGTTCGGCGCGGAGCCGTTCTCGTTCGTGTTGGCCGTGACGTTTGCGGCGTCGACCGCGATGTTGACGCCGATCGGCTACCAGACGAATCTCATGGTGTACGGCCCCGGCGGCTACAAGTTCACCGACTTTTTCCGGGTCGGTGCGCCGTTGCAGTTGCTGTTGACCGTCGTGACTGCCGCCGGCATCGCGGTTATCTGGGGCGTCTGAGTGGGTTGTCGACACGAATACACCGCACAGCGCTGCCGATCGCTCGGAGATATCCGACGACTTAACCGCAACGAGGTGGATTCTTGTGCTGTGACAGAGGTACTGCTGCTCGTTGGCATTCTCGTTGCGGTGTTCGTCGGCTACAACATCGGTGGCGCGACGACGGGCCCCGCGTTCGGCCCGGCGGTCGGTGCGGGAACGGTGACCAAGACGGTCGCCGCCGCGCTGATGAGTGTCTTCTTTTTCATCGGTGCGTGGACCATCGGCCGACGCGTCGTCGACACGCTCGGCCGCGAACTCGTCACGGATCCCGCGATTTTCACGCTGCCAGCCTCGATTACGGTGTTGTTTTTCATCGGGCTCGCGTTGTTCGTCGGCAACGTTTTCGGGGTGCCCGCGTCGACGTCGATGACGGCGGTCGGCGCGATTGCCGGCCTCGGCCTCGCGAGCAACTCACTCGACTGGGCCGTGATGGGTGAAATCGTCTCGTGGTGGCTCGTCGCGCCCGTGATCGGCTTTTGGGTGTCGGCCGTTATCGGCCGCTACTTTTACGCCGCGCTCAACAAGCGGATTGCGCTCGCCCAGAGCGACGGCCCGCTTTTGACCGTCGACCGGTCGGGGCTCATTCCCGTCATCGGCTTCGGGCCGGGAACGACCCAACGCGAGATCGTTGGCACCGTCATCGTCGTCGGCATCGGCTGTATCATGGCCTTTAGCTCGGGCACGAGCAACGTCGCCAACGCCATTGCCCCGCTGGTCGGCAGCGGCGCGCTCGAAATGAACGTGGGCATCGTGATCGCTTGCATTGCGGTCGCCATCGGCGCATTTACCATCGCCCGACGGACGCTCGATACGCTCGGCAACGACATCACCGCGCTCCCGCTGACCGCGGCCATCGTCGTCGCAACGGTGAGCGCGATTCTCGTTATTGGACTCTCCGCAATCGGCATTCCTGCGAGCTTCGTCGTTATCGCGACGATGTCGATTATCGGGCTCGGTTGGGGCCGGGCAACCCGAACGATGCGGGCGTCACGCTCGGACATTTCGGAGAAAGGTCCGGATGCACGGGTCTCGGTTGGCTCGCTCGCGGCCGACACGGAGGGTGAGGAGCTTCCGCCGATCGGCGAGGAAGACCCCGAGGACATTCCGGCCGCGGCCGACCTGTTCAACCCGTCGACGACCGCCCGCGTCGTGGTCATGCAGAACGTCGTGCCGCTGATTTCGACAATCGGCGCGTATCTCGTGTTCCGATTCGTGCCGTTTTTCGGCTTCACGTAGTGAGATTTTGCGTGTGTTTCACTCCGACCGCAACCGTCGTTCGACCGACTGGCTCCCAGCACCGGTTCTTATCACCGGTCACCCCGTTGGTGTGCTATGGTCTCACGCGTTCTCGTTCCCATGGACGACTCCGACATGGCGGCAACCGCGCTTTCGTTCGCCTGTGAGACGTTTCCGGCGGCCGAACTCACCGTGTTGCACGTTGCCGGCGGCCCGACCTCGTACATGGGCGGGGCGATGAGTCTCGTGCTGTCGGACGATATGGACGACGCGATAGCCGAGCGGGCCGAACCGATCTTCGAACGGGCTCGCGAGATTGCCGCTGAGGCCGACTGCGCAATCGAGACCGCGGTCGCGCTTGGCTCGCCCGGCAAAACCATCGTCAGCCACGCCGACGGTTTTGACCTCGTCGTCATCGGCAGCCACAGCGGCGGGCTTGCCTCCCGGCTCCTGCTCGGCAACGTCGCCGAAACCGTCACGAAAAACGCGCCGGTGCCGGTGACCGTTGTTCGGTAGGCGCGAGAGCGTTCGGTTGTGTGGTGAGCTTTCGCAGACGGGCAGGCTGACGCAACGCTTACCCGACGTGCCGACAAATACTGCGCCATGACTGAAGAGCCCGAGCGACGCTCACACTCCTTTTCGGAGGGACAGGGCGTCGACGACGACTACGAGGAGTTCACGCTCGACCCTGCGGAGCTTTCGCTCGATCCCACACAGGTCGATCCCGTCGACTCGCACGTTCTGACCGACATTCTCGACAAACACAACGTTTCAGCGGACCAGGTCGATCTCGACTCGCTGATCGATGTCGGTCTCTCGTACATGAGCATCAATCGGTTCGAGGAGGC
>LKMS01000016.1 GCA_001563965.1 Haloferacaceae archaeon PL-Br10_E2g29
CCGGCCCTTGGCTTGTTTTCGAACAGACCCGTAGCGACGGCCGTTTAATTGACCCCGTGATCCTCGCTCAATAGTGAGTCCAACAGCGAAAAAACGCCAGAAACAGCAACGCGTTAGTCACAGGGAATCGAGAGCTCAAACACGGTCTCGCTTGCACCGAACGCGGGTGCGCCACGGGCAAATCCAACGCCCAGTACGTCGTGGAGCGAACCGTTATCGAGTGTTGGAGTCATAGCAACGCCCGATGGGGCGGTCGAACACAGGCTCTTGGATCACTCTTTTAATACGAACCAATTCTGCACAGGCTGCACAAATAGTTGCGTACAGCAATCTGCTCACAAAACAGTTACCGCGAGTGGCGGCTTAGACGCCGGGCACGCCGAACGCGCCGACGCCGAGGCCGAACACCGCGTTGACGAGGAACAAAATAACCAGCGCCGACAGCCAGGCGGCGATTGCGATGATTGCGGCTTTGACCCAGCCGCCGGGGTATCGCCAGTTGATGACGCCAAGGTATACGACGAGTGCGACGACCGAGCCAATCACCGGGATCAACGACCCAATGAACCAACCGATAGCCCCGAGCAACGCGGTGACGACCGCATGGCTGTAGTTTTTTACGCCGACGACGGCGCTCGCGCTGATGTAGATCGCAAGCCCACCGACGAGCAGAGCGATCAGGAATGAAATGAGTGAACCGATGATTGCGACCATACTACTGTCGTCTACGCCACGCCGTATGTAAGTAGGTGGTCGGCGGTGTTCGGTTTCACTGCCTGTCGCCGAGGCTCTCACGCGGAGTCGTCGTTCGGTATCGAACTCGGGCCAACGGTCACTGTTGAGGACTCACCGCGGAGAAACACGTCGGCGACCGACGCGGGCAGATAGACCGTTCCGGGGCGAATTCGATCGGTGACTTCGATTTCCGTTTCGCGGTCGGCCTCGCCGTTCGAAACACGAACAGTGTCGGCGTCGCTCACGCCGTACGCCGCTGCGTCGTCGGGATGAATCCGGAGCCGAGTATCGCTCGCACTCGGATCGCTCTCGATTTCGCTTGCCCGGCCGCCCACGACGAGTGTGAGTCCCTCATTGTCTTCGCGGTCGACATCGTGACTGTCACTGCCGTGGTTGATTCCGTGGCTGTCGCTGTCGACATCGTGACTCCCATTATCGACACTATGACTACCGCGGTCGACCTGTGTGGTCACCGTCGTGAACACCGCGCGACCGTCGTCCGTCCCGAATGCGTCCGCATACAGACGTTGCTCCGAAAATGGCCACTGCCGACCCGCGCCGTCGAGATCGTCGAACGAAATTCCCGCGTGAGTCGGAGCAACGCGTGTCAACTCGGCAAACACCTCGGCTGCATCATCGTATGCGAAGAAAAATTCGTCCGGAAAACACCGCTCGCCGAGTTCACACAACACCCGCCGATCGCTCTGGGTTCCTGATGGTGGTTCGACCGTTGGCTCGGATCGCTGCACGTGTCGATCGATATTTGTGACCGTCCCCGTTTTTTCCGTTCCTGCGGCGACCGGAAACACCACCTCGGCATGTCGCGTCGTCCGGCTTGCGACGAGGTCGCAGACGATGAGGGTGTCGAGCGACCCGAGTCGCGAATCGAGCCAGTCTGGATCGCGCTTCGAGACCGCGGGGTTTTCACCGACGACGACCGCGCCGCGAACCTCCCGGCCGAACGATTCGAGCAGTTCGCTCGCCGTTTTCCCCGGTTTGGCTGGCGGTTCGATGCCCCACTCGTCGGCCACCCGAGCGCGCGCGGCTGGATCGGTCACGGGCTGTTGGCCGGGCAGCCAGTCGGGCACACAGCCCGCGTCGGTTGCACCCTGCTCGTTGACGAGTCCACGGAGGACGTAGACGCCGGTTCCCGGTCGGCCGAGGTTACCGGTCGCCAACAGGAGGTTGAGCAGGGCGTTCGCGGCGTCGCCGTCGTCGCCCTCAATGCCGGTGCCGACGAGGGCGGCCACCCGGTCGGCGTCGGCGACGTGATCGGCAACGGTTTCGAGTGCAGCCGTGTCGACGTCGGCGATCGCCACCGCCCGTTCCCAATCGAATATGCCAACCGAGTCGGCAAACGCCTCGTAGCCTCGCGTTCGCTCCTCGACGAATTCGGTGTCGACACCGCCGGGTTTGTCGATGATCGTCGCACTCAACAGATCGAACACCAGTGCGTCGGTGCCGGGCCGTGGCGCGAGGTGGTGGCTCGCCAGTCGGGTTGTTCGGTTGCCAACCGGGTCGATATGGACCAGTGTCGCGCCCGCGTTGACCGCCGGCCGAACGAAACTGTTGAACGCGACCGGTTGGCGTTCGGCGGGGTTCGCGCCGGCAACGAGAATCACGTCGCTGTCGAGCAGCTCCGATAGCGGATTCGTCGTCGCCGCCCAGCCGACTCGGTCGGCGAGCGCGCGCGTCATCGAGACGTGACACGCCCGTGCCCGGTTGTCGACGTTGTTGGTCCCAAGCAGTCTGGCGAGCTTTTGCAGCAGGTAGTTCTCCTCGTTCGTGCAGTGGGGCGCACCCAAAAACGCCAGCGCGTCGGGGCCATGGCTCGCTCGAACGGCCAACAGCCGGTCGACGGCGTGGTCGTACGCGGTTTCCCACGAGACACTCCGTTGGTCGTCGCCGCGCCGAACAATCGGCTGGGTGAGTCGCTCGCGGTCGCTGTCGTAGGCGGCGATGCCGCTCTGACAGAGGCTAGCGTCGGGGTTTGCGGGACCGACGACGCCGCGAGCGCGCGCATTGTCTCCGGGAGCGAGTCGACAGCCGACGCCACAGCGCGGGCAGACCGAGGAGTCGTCGCTCACGGTTATTCGCGAAGCCGCCGACCGAGCGATTTGAGCACGGTCAGCGCGAAGCCGAGGCCGGCTTTTGCGTTGCGCGTCGTGAGTCCACGGAGCAATCCGAGCGGGCCGACCGGTTTCGAGCCACGACTGGCTTCGCCGACCGCGCCGAGCACCACGTTCAACCCCGCGACCGCGTCGTCGTCGATGTCGAGCGCCGAAAGCGTTTGTGCGGTCGCCATTAGCTCGTCGAGATCGCCCTCGCGCTGGAGTTCGAGCACGTCGTCGAGCATTCCCTGTTCTTCGAGTTCGACAACGACTTCGAGCGTGTTCGACAGCGACCCAGCGTGCGTGCCGACCTCACCGGCCAGTTCCGCGGCCTCGTCGGTCGTCAGCCCGTCGCCGGCGGCAACGAGGTTGCTCGCGGCGTTGGTCAACGCGGCGACCTCGTCGTCGTCGAGGCTTGCGAGCACGAGAATCGTCGTTTCGAGCGCATCCTCGAGTTCATCGCTTCGCTCGATTGCGGCGGCGATGGTTTCGCCGTGTGTCGAGACCGCCGCCTCGACCGCCGCGGTTCCCTCGCCGTTGACGCGCTTCTTGCGCGCGCCGTTGGTCGCACTTTCGGGGTACGAGTGCTGTGGGTCGGCCATTTAGTCGTCCCCCAGCGCTTCGATGTCGCCTGTGTGATCCGGTGCAGCCATCTCCGCGGGACTGATCCGCACGGCTGACACCTTGTACTCCGGTGTTGCCGCCACGGGATCGATGTGCTCCTCGTTGGTCAGCCGGTTGACGGCGCTCTCGGCGAAGTGAATCGGGATGAACACCGTGTCGGGGCCGACCCGGTCGGTGAGCTGGGCGGGCACGACGATTTCACCGCGGCGTGACTCGACGGTCACCATATCCCCGCTTTCGATGCCGGCGGCCTCGGCCGTCTCGGGGTGGATTTCGATGAAGTCACTCGGCGTGTACTGCATGATTCCTTCCTCGCGATGGGTCATCGTCCCCGTGTGATACTGATACAGCACGCGCCCCGTTGTCAACGAAAGTGGATAGCTCTCGTCGGGCGTTTCGGCGGGTTCGCTGTAGCCGACGCCGTGCAGATTCGCCTTCCCGTTTTCGGTGTTGAACTCCTCGGCGTACAGCCTGGGGGTTCCGGGATGGTCGTCGTCCCAACACGGCCACTGGAGGCCGCCTTCGTCCCTCACTCGCTCGTGGCTCACCCCCCCATACAGCGGCGTCAACGACTTCACCTCGCGCATGATTTCGGCGGTGTCCGCGTACGCCCAGTCGCGACCCATACGGTTGGCGAGATCCTGAAGAATCTGCCAGTCGGGCCGCGATTCGCCCTTCGGCTCCATCACCTTGTTCACCATCTGGACGGTTCGGTCGGTGTTGGTGAACGTCCCGGTTTTCTCGACGAAACTGCACGCCGGCAACACCACGTCGGCGTACTCGGCGGTCTCGGTCACGAAGAGATCCTGGACAACGAGGAAGTCGAGGTCGCGGAGAATCTCCTCGGCGTGGTTGACGCCTGGTTCCGAGAGCGCCGCATTTTCGCCGATGATGTACATCCCGCGGATGTCGTCGTCATCGGCCGCCAGAAACATCTGGGTCGTGTAGTAGCCGTACTCGCCGGAAATCTCGCAGTCCCACGCCTCCTCGAACTTCGCGCGAATTTCGTCATCAGCGATGTCCTGGTAGCCGGGAAAGTTGTCGGGCAGCGGTCCCATGTCGCCCCCGCCGCCCTGGACGTTGTTCTGGCCGCGGAACGGCGACACGCCCGTTCCTGGTCGGCCGAGGTTGCCGGTGATCGCCGCGAGATTCGCCATGGCGATCACGTTCTCGGTGCCGTGCGAATGCTCGGTGAGTCCGAGCGTCCAGCCGAACACGCAGGCGTCGCTTTCGGCGATCGTTTCGGCCGCCGAGACGATCTCCTCGTGCGGAACACCGGTGACCTCCTCGACGCGTTCGGGCGTGAACTCTTGGACCGACGCTTTGACCTCTTCGAAGCCGGTTGTTCGCTCGTCGACGAACGTCTCGTCGTAGAGGTCGTTGTTGATGATGTACCGGGTGAGTGCGTTGATCCAGACGGCGTCGTAGCCGGGTTTCACCTGGGTGTACTGGGTGGCGTACTCGGCGATCTGGATCTCACGTGGGTCGAAAACCAGCAGGTTGGCCCCGTCGCGGACGTTCTGTTTGATTCGGGTTGCGAGCACCGGATGGGCCTCGGTCGTGTTCGACCCGGTCAACAGAATGCAGTCCGCAATTTCGAGATCCTCGGTGGAGATCGAGGCCGCGCCGTAGCCGTAGGTTTTCGCGAGGCCTGCGACCGTCGAGGAGTGACACAGCCGGTTGCAGTTGTCGACGCTGTTGGTTCCGAGCACTTGGCGGGCGAACTTGCCCATCAGGTAGTTTTCTTCGTTGGTTGCCTTCGAGGAGGCGATGAGCGAGAGCGCCTCGCCGCCGTGTTCGTCGCGAATCTCGCCGAGGCCCTGCGCCACGCGGTCGAGCGCTTCCGCCCATGATGCCTCGCGGAACGCGCCGGCCTCGTCGCGAACGAGCGGTGTCGTCAGTCGGTCGTCGCTGTTGACGAAGTCGTAGCCGAACTTTCCCTTCACGCAGGTCGAAATGCCGTTGACCGGGGCGTCTTCTTCGGCCGTTGGGCGCGCCGCCAGAATCTCCTCGCCATCCGAGTAGAGGTCGAACCGACAGCCGACCGCACAGTAGCCACAGGTCGTATCGGCGACGGTCAACTCTTCGAGACGCCTGTCGCCGATCGACTGGGCGATTTCGAACAGTTTGCCCTCCGAGAGCGACTCGGCGGCGACGCCTTCGGTGACATGTTCGACGTTTTTGAGCGCCTGTTGTTTCGCCTGCTGCATGTAGCCCGCAACGCCGTCGAGGTCGTCGCTGTCGCTCATGGCCACTCACCTCCCGTCGACTCATCCCAGATTTCATCCGCCGTCTTGTTGGTGTCGACGTCGCTGTCGTCTTCTACGCTGTCGACGTCGCTGTCGTTTCCGCCGGAATCGACGCCGACGGTGTCATGATTGCTTCCGTCGGCGCTATCGACGGCGCTTTCGCCGGCGTCGCCATCGCCGACTGCGGTCACGATATTGAACGCGTCGCCCGCGTCGATTCCACCGGCACCCTTCGCCGTGTCGATACCGCCGTCCGTACTCGGTTGTTGCGTCGCTGTGTTTTCGGCGCGTTTCTTCGGCGTCATCGGCCCTTTCGGTTGCTTGGTGTTCTCGTAGCTTGTGCCGATGCTGTTCTTCTGGGTAAAGCCCGGAAGCGGAATCGTCGTCGCGTCCTCGATTCCCTTTTCGACCAGCGCGCCGGTCGGACAGACGGTCGCGCAGTGGCCACACGAGACACACGTCGACTCCTCCATCGTTTCGGCGTCGCTCTGAAAGCCGATCCGGGTGTCCTGGCCATGGCCCTCGATTCGCAGGACGCCTTCGACCTGGACGTCGTTGCAGGCCTCGACACAGCGGTTGCACAGAATGCACTTGTTGCGGTCAATCTGGATGAACGGCGAAGAGTCATCGAGCGGTTCGTACTCGTCGCGGTCGTCGAGCACGCCGTAGCGCGGCTCTTCGACCTCCTCGTCGATGGCGGCGTCCTGCAACTCACACCGGCCGTTCTTTCCACAGGTCGTACACCTGAGGTTGTGATCCGACAACACGAGATCGAGGTTGACGTCGCGTGCCTCGGCGGCCGCCTCGGCGTCGGTTCGGACGGTCAATCCGTCTTCGGCCGGGAAGCTACACGCCGGCACAACGCCGTAGGCGTCAGTGTCGACCATGCAGGTGCGACACTCGCTGCGCGGGCCGATTCCCTCGCGGCCGTAGTGACACAGCGCGGGCACGTTGTCTGCGGGTTCGATTCGGTCGACTGCATCGAGCAGTGTCGCGCCCGCCTCGAGATGAACCTCGATGCCGTCGACGGTCACCGCTGTCGACTCGGTCGTTCCGACCGGCGGATCGGTCGCCGTCCCGGGCGCGATCGATTCGGTCAACGGCGGTGCGTCGTCGCTCGGCTGTGGCTCTGAGCTCATGTTAGTCTGCCTCCAGTGGATCGAGACGGCCATCGGCCGGACACCGGCCGTTGGCGTGTGATTCGAACGCGTCTTCGAACTCTCCCATCGCGGTTCTGACCGGGCGACCCGCCTGGACGCCGAACGCACAGATGCTCGAGGTCGACATCACGCGAACCAACTCCTCGAGTTTGTCCGCCCCGTACTGCCCGTCATATACTGCTCGGAGCAACTCGACGAGTTGGGTGGTTCCCTCGCGACAAGGGACACACCGCCCGCAGTTCTCCTCGGCCGCAAATTTCGCGGTACGGCCAACGAACTCCACGACACAGCGATCCTCGCCGAGGACGTGTACCACTCCTTCGGTACCGAGATCACGCGCGGTCAACGATTCGGGATCGACCGCCACGTCGAGATTGGCGGTGATACCGCCAAACTGCCCGCCGACGCGGGCTGCGCCCAACCCGTCGGAAAGCGTGACCGCATCGAGCGCGGCCGACAGCGACGCGGTTTCGGGGAGCTCGACCGTTGCGCTCGCCTCGACGTCGCCGTCGACCGTCGTGAGTCGGGTTCGGTCGTTTTGGTTTGTTCCACCGTTTCGAATGGCGACCGAGAGCTGGGCCAGCGTTCGCGGCGTGTGAATCAGCGTTGGCCGGCCATGCAGGCCGACGGTTTCGGGCCCCGGTGGCCGAAGCCGTGCTTCGAGCCGGTGGTTGCCTTCGATCGCTTCGAGTGCCATCGTCGGCTCGGCCGCGCGGTACTCGTCGGGGCCGGTGACGACGTCGATTTCGACCGATGAATTGGGATAGCGCTCGGCGGCTTGCCGAACCGTCTCGATAGCATGTGCGTCTGCCACCGAGACGTAGACGATCACGCCGCTCGCGCCGACCGCGTCGGCGGCGGCGACTGCTCCTTCGAGGACTTCGAACGGCGTGCTCGACAGGAGTAGTTTGTCGGCCGCGGTTCCGTGGCCGTTGACGACGACCGCAGGGTCGCCGTCGGTTTCGCGGACGGTTTCCCACGTGTCGCCAACCGGTTCGTCATGACATAGGTCGCCCCAGCCCCGCCCACGAAGCCCGCTAGCGATCTCCAGCACGGTTTCGGTCTCTCGCTCGCCGAATCCGCCGGCAGCCTCGTGGTCGGCCGGTTCGGTCGGCCGCCGCCAACCACACCCGCCGAGCACCTCGCGAACACCCGTGTCGAGTCCGGTTACGGCTGCCTCCGGCAGCCGTGTCGTCGCCGGATCGTGTTCGACGACGATATCCGGTGCCTGTTCGTCGTCGCCAGCGGTGTGGTCGGGACGTCGCTGTTCGGCAACGGTGCGTTCAACGATCGTCCTGATCCTGTCGGGCGAACAACCCGCATACAACGCCGTTGATCCCCGCTCGGTTACCATCACGAGCGGCTCGATCGCCGGCAGTCCAGTTGAGCCGACGCTGCTGACTTCCTCGTGGTCCTGTTCGAGACCGCTGTCGGGAGGGTCGTCTGTCGCAATCCGAACCACCGGCGTCTCTGCTGTGTGCAGTGTTTCCATGGAGTACAGTCCCTAGGGCACACAGATTGTTAATGATTATAAATTTTCGGAGCAACCACGGTGTTCGGTGGTGCTGACTCAACCTGCCGCTTTCGTGACCAGTAGTGTCGGTGTCGATGAATTTCGCGTCGCCAGTTGGTCGCCATTGCCGCCGCTTCGCGACCGCAGTCGCTTTCTCTACGAGTACGGCGGCCACTCGTGGTGACCCAGTCGCTCGATTGCCGGCGACGTCAACCCAACCCCGGAGAGAATCAACAACGCGCCAACGGCAATCGAGAGTGTGACGGTTTCACCGAGTAGCATCACGCCGAGTGCCACCGTCGTTAGCGGTTCGCTCGTCGAGACGATGCTTGCGGTGCTCGCCTCGATTCGCGACAGCCCCTCGGCGAACAGCATAATGGGAATGAGTGTCCCCAACACGGTGAGTCCGACGACGAGGAGCCAGCCGTCGGTCGTCGCCGGCGTTCCGAGCGTTCCGGTTGCCGCCCCGTAGCCCCCGACTGTCGCCGTCACGCCGAGAAACGTGTAGGCGACGTGCGTCAACGGGTCGATATCGGCGGTCATCACACGGGTTCCCATTGCGTACACTGTGTAACACACCGACGCAAGCCCGACGAGAATGACGCCGCTGACCGCAAGTGTGAGTTCACCGCCACCAACGACGAGCGCGACGCCCGAGACTACCGCAATCAACGCCGCGAGTTTCGCGAGTGTGATTGGTTCGTCGAGCGCGAGCGCTGAGGCGACGGTCACCTGCACCGGATAGGTGAACAACAACAGCGCCGCAATGCCCGCAGACAGCCACGTGAGGCTCTCGAAGTACGCAACCGACATCACGCCGTACACACAGCCGAGGCCGACTTCGATGGCGACTGTTTGTTTTTCGAGTCGTCGTCGCGGACCGTACAGCCACAGCACGAGCCACAAGGCGACCGTCGCGGCGACAAACCGAAGGCTGAGCAACGTGCCCATCGGCAGGTCAATTTCGGCGGCGACCCGGCCAAAAATCCCGAGCGTTCCGAACAGCGCCGCGGCGAGAAAGACGAAGCCGATGCCGACCGTCCGCCTGTTCATCGTTTTTGATCCGTGTTGTGATTCATCATAGTCGGTCGGTGCGGTGATCCATCAGCGTCGGCCAGTTTCACGATTCATCGGTTCACGGTCTCCATCTTTGGTCGTCAGTCACGTTGCTTCGTTCCCAGTTCAGCTGTTGCTTTCGATCCGATGTTGTTGCTTCGTCGCTCAACTTCTATATTTGATTAGTTGTTGTGGAACGTGGGTTCGGATCCGACACCGGCCGGTTTCACTGGGTGGATCGTTTTTTTGATCAGGATGTGTGCGTCGCTCCCTTTGTCAGTTAGCGTGGTGCCAGCGACACGTTCATTTCGCCGTCACGGTTCCTTGTCGTCCGGCGGGTCGATATCGTGGTGCATCTGGATTGCCGGGAGTCGATCTCGCACGCGCCACAGCAACGACCGGTGGCCCCGCTCGGTTCGGTACCACGTTCGCATCACTCCGACCATGGCGATAACCGCGAGCACGGCGAACGGTGCCCCGGTGAGCACGGCGAGCACTTGGAGCGTTTCGGCGCCGCCGAGCATGAACACCGACACGGCAACTGCTCCCTGAAACACGCCCCAGAACACGATGTGGCCGGTCGATGGCGCGTACGTCCGCTTTGTTGCGAGCGTTGCGACCACGAGCGTTGAGGTGTCCGCCGAGGTCGCCATGAACACGATAATGAGCGCCAAAAAGACGAAGACGAGCAGGTCACCGAGCGGCAACGATGCAAACACCGGAAACCCCGCGACGGCCTCGGAACCGTTCTGGCCGGCCATCGTTCCCAGAATGTCCTGCTGGCCGCTGTGTTGGACGAACAACGCGCTCCCGCCCAGCAACAAGAACCACACCAGTGTCGCTGCCGACGTCGCAAACACGCTGGTGAACACGACCGTTCGGATGCGTCGGCCCTTCGAGAGCGCCGCAATAAACAGCCCCGCAAACGGCGCCCACGAGAACCACCACGAGTAGTTCCAGACGGTCCACTCGGCAACCCATTCCCCGCCGAAATGCACGCTCATGGGAACGAACTCGACGGCGTATCCGGTCACTGCGGCGGGGGCCTGCCGGCTGATGAACCCCCACGGCCCAACCGCTGCAATCACCAACGCGAACAACGCAAATAGGCCGATGTTGAGTGTTGCGAGCCGTCGAATTCCCCGGTGCATCCCGGTTGCTGCCGAAATAACGACGATGGCGGTGAGTCCGACGACGAACAACGCCGGCCCGAAGGTGCCGCTGGCGACGTTCCACTGAAAATCGATACCGGTGAGAAACTGCTCGCTCACCAATGCCGTGGAGGTCGAAATACCGGCGATAATCACGAAAACCGCCAGCGTGTCGACCAGCGTACTCCACGCGGAATCGAGGTTGTCGACGCCGAGCACTGGTGCGAGCAGTGTCGAGACCCGGAGCGGAGCATCGTGGGTGAACACGTAGTACGCGATTGGAACGCCGATAACCGCGTACGCGCTCCACGCAGAGATACCCCAGTGGAACAACGAGTAGACCAGCGCCGGGGTGAGCGCGGCTTCTGACTGCGGTTCGACGCCGAAGTACGGCGGCGGCTCAGCGTAGTGAAACAGTGCCTCTGCAGGCCCCCAAAACACGACTCCGGCGGCGATTCCGGCGGTAAATATAAGCGTAAAGTACATCGGGTACGTATACGCCGGTTCGGTGTCGGGCCCGCCCAGTTTGATGTCGCCCCATGGGCCGATCAGCACGAACAGACAGAACGCCACCGAGAGCAACACGACGAACACGAACATCGGGCGGGTCGCCACCAGCATGGAGTCGGCGGCTGCGCTCACGGCGGCTTCGGTCGACGACGGCCAGACGAGTTGGAAAAGAATGTACGCCGCGAGCACACCGAGCGGAAGCGCGAACGTTGGGAGTTCCTGCTTTTTGATGAACGTCCGAACCGTCCCGCTGAGACCTGTCTGTCGAATCCGTAGCATCGCCGCCGGTTGCTTTGTGTCCGTCTCGAATTTTTCAACATCGTATGGAAGCAGCGCGATGTAGCCGAGTCCGGAAACAAAAAACACCAACGCCAGCGTGAGCCATGCCGGGCCGGTCACCACGTCACCGACAAACGTTGGAAAGAAAAATCCGCTCAGCACGATGGCTCCTGCCGCCACACACAGTGGTAGCAACACTCTTGCGAGCATCGCTTCGATATCGGCCGGCTCTGTGGCGGCCATATCCAACACTCAGAATTCGAACCCACATAGTAGTATCTCAGGAAATGCACTCTCGGAGCCGGCTACCTGCCCTCGCTGTGGCTTCGGCGCACTCACGACGATTCGTCATCTTCGCCGTCGGCCGATCGAAGCAGCGTCTCGGGATCACTTCCGTCAAGAATCGACTGGCTCAGCAAGCGCCCGCCGATCGAACGGGGATTGAGTACGGCGTCAACCCCGACCGACCGGAACTTCTCGACGTACTTTTGTTCGGTTGCGGCGGCAACAGTCCGGACGTCGGGATTGACATTTTTCGTGGCGATCACGGCGAGGACGTCGCGTGCATCATCGTTGCTGCTGACGACGACGCCGCGGGCGGCTTCGACGCCGGCGTCTCTGAGCACCGATTCGTCGCTCGGATCGCCGGTGAGCAAGTTGAGATCGCCGTCATCGTCCTGCAAGGACGAAATTTTCGACTGGTCGGGCGTAACGACAACGATTTCGGCCTGCTCGCCAAGTTCGTCGAGTAACGGTTCGGTGATATCGCCGTGTCCAAGGACCACGATGTGGTCTTCGAGGAGTGTGAGGTCTGATGCGGTCATAACGCCGAAAGCTTTCGCCATTCTGGATTCGATTGCCGGCCCGATGAGTGCACCGATGGCGACGGTGAACGCGCCGGTGCCGAACACGATAATCGAGAGCGAGAACCACCGTGCTTCGGCGCTCACCGGCGTGATATCGCCGTAGCCGACGGTTGCAATCGTGACGAGCACGTAGTACACCGCGTCGGTCCACGTGTCGAGTTCGACGAACTGGTCTCGGAGTCCGTAGCTACCGACCGTTCCGTAGAGCAACACGCCAAAAATCGCCACGAGCGACGCAATCTGGAGCGACGAGAGGTCGATCGTCCGGTCGAACCGCGAGCGGTTTCGAACGAGCAGTGGCACCGTGAACGTCGTCAACAGCAACAGGGGAATGTCGGTCGCCTGGGCCGTCGTCAGCGGCAAAAGAATGACGCTCGGAAGCACCACGACACCGACACTCCACGCGAGCCGCTTTCGCCGGTGGAGGCCGACGGTGACGAGTCCAAGAACGAACGCGGCCAACACGCCGCCGAACTGGATGGCTGACGGCGGTATGGCAATGAATGCAGTCAGCGGCCCATCGAGTGCGGGGTCGGCGCGACTCAGATTCGACAGCCCCGTCACGAACGACAACACCGTCACTGCGCCGACCAACACGACGGCCGGTTTTGCACCCGACAGCTCGCTCCACTCGACGAACGGAATACGGTCGGCCGGGTAGAACACCGCGTCGACCACCGACTGACGCACGTCGTCTTCCTTGCGACTCACTCTCGGTGTGTTTGCCGACATCCTATAAAAAACGCCTGACGATCCGTGTTGTCAACGGTCTGGGCGGTGTAGCTGTCGCCGGTTAGTGCGATGTTGCTGTTGCCGGCACAGTATATAATAACCCGTTTCTCATCCGCACCAATTTATAATCCGCCGCCGGCCATAGCCGGTGGCATGAAACGCGTTATCAGCACTGACGACGCCCCGGCGGCTGTCGGCGCATACAGTCAGGCGACGACGAACGGTTCGCTGCTCATCACTGCCGGCCAGCTTCCGCTCACGACCGACGGTGACCTGCTCGATGACGCCTCGGTCGCCGAGCAGACGAAACAGTGTCTCCGCAACGTCGAGGCGATTCTCGAAGCCGAGGGCGGCTCGCTCGACGATGTGCTCAAAACAACCGTCTTTCTCGACGACATCGACGACTTCAATGCATTCAACGAGGCCTACAGCGCCTTTTTCCAAACTGACCCACCGGCCAGAAGTGCCGTCGGCGTCGACGCGGTGCCGAAGGGTGCGGCCATCGAAATCGAAGCGATCGCGACCGTCGAGTAACGTCGGCTGTGCGGTCGCGGTGGCTGCACGAGTTTTCAGCGGTTCCCGATCGCTATCGGGTTCGACCTGCACGATCCGAACGCATTTTTTCAGCGGTTCTCACCGCCGCCACGTTCGGTGCGACATCGTGAACGCGGACGACGTCGACGCCGCGGTCGGCCGCCAACGCGGTCGCCGCGACCGTCGGGGCGCTCCTGTCGTCGTCGCGGCCGCTCACGGCTTTGAACATCGACTTGTGTGAGTGGCCGAGCAACAGCGGCGTGCCGAGCGCCTCGAACTCCGCGAGTCTGTCGAGCAACGCAAAGCTCTCGCCCGCAGATTTGCCGAAGCCAAGCCCAGGATCGACCAGGAGCTGTGAGCGATCGATGCCCGCGCGCTCGGCGAGCAACAGCCGCTCGGTGAGCTGCTCGAGGACGTCGTCGACGACGTCGTCGTAGATGACGGTTCGGTCGGGATTGACGGGAGCGGAGATGCTGTGCATCACCACGGCGGGCACGTCGTAGTTGGCGACGACCCGCCGCATTTTCGCCGACGACAACCCGGTCACGTCGTTGACGATGTCGGCACCCGCGTCGAGCGCCGCCGCCGCGACCGCGGGCTTGCGCGTGTCGACCGAGAGCAACACGTCGAGACCGGAAAGCGCCTCGGTGACGGGAACGACGCGCTCGAGTTCGGTGTCGATGTCGACGGGGTCGGCACCGGGCCGCGTCGACTCGCCCCCGATGTCGACGATGTCCGCGCCGTCGGCCACCATCGCCGCGGCGCGATCGGTTGCCGCGTCGACCGCGTTGTACTCGCCGCCGTCGTGAAACGAGTCGGGCGTGACGTTCAGAATTCCCATGATCGCGGTGTGGCCGTGCCACGGGTAGTCGTCGGTGTCGGCGGACGCGCCGCTGGTACCGCTACCGTCGACCGCGCGCCCATCGAGCGCGGCCGCAAGCTGCCGGGCGAGTCGTCGACAGCCCGTCGAGCGCCCGCGGAGCTGCCGGATGAGTTGGGTGTACTGTGATTGCGTTGCCGCCAGCACGATTTCGACGTGTGTGTCAGCCGTCTGGACGCCCGAAACCGCACACGAGCCGCCGACCGGTTCGAGCAGCCGCTGGATGCGTTTGGCCTCGTCGAGCCGACAGTGCAGCCGGAGGGTTCGACTGGCGATTCGGTCGGTCTGTGTGCGGTGTTCGTCGGCGGCAACGTCGGCGCGTTTGAGCACGGCTCGGGCACGGTCGGTCGTTGGCGTGTCGACCGTTCGTACGGCCTGCGTCCAGCGGTCGCGGGCCGCACTCACCGTCGACAGCGACCCGGTGACGAGCACGCAGTCGGTCGGCTCGGCCGCTGACAGTCCTCCGTCGAGCGCACCCGCAACGGACGAAAACTGCCGTACGGGGGCCGTTGTTTCGCGCTCGAAGGCGGCCGCGAGCGTTTCGGTGTCTTGGCCCCGCTCGACCGCGAGCGACGCGAGAAACACCTCGTCGGGAGCAGGTAGGGCACGACACATGCCGCGGTGATCCTTGTCCTGGAGCGCGCCGAACACGACGTAGAGGCGGTCGTAGTCAAGCTGATCGAGCAGCCGTGCGACCATTTCGCACGCACTCGGGTTGTGTGCGCCGTCGAGCACGGTCAGCGGCGCGTCGTCCATCACTTCGAACCGTCCGGGCCACCGAACGTTGCTGATGCCGCGAGCGATTTCGGCGGCCGACGGAGCCGCGAGCTGTCTGGCCAACACGGCTGCGACCGCCGCGTTGGTCGCTTGGTGCTCGCCGAGCAGCGGCGTGTCGGTTTCGACTTCCCAGTCGGGGCCGGTCAGCCGGATCGACGCCCGCAGCGGCGAGTCGCCAGCGAGTTGTTCGGCGTACACGGTCGGCGTCGGCAGCGAGGGGTCGGCGTCGGTGGTGGCGTTGCCGTCGCTATCCTCATCGGTGTCTGTGTCGGTGTCGGCGTTGGGGTCGGTGTCGCTGTCAGCGTCGCTGTCGGTTACTGTGTCGATGTCGCTGTCAGCGGATTTCGCGGCAACCCGAACCACGTCGGTTTCGGCGGCGATCGTCGCGAGCGCGCAGCCGGTCGCGGCGGTCACGAGCGGGCGGTCGGCGGGGGCGACCTGTGCCTTGTCGCGGGCGATCTCTTCGACCGTCTCGCCGAGCAGATCGGTGTGTTCGAGGCTCACCGAGGTGACGGCAGCCGCCGTCGGTGACACCACGCTCGTTGCATCGAGTCGGCCGCCGATGCCGAC
>LKMS01000017.1 GCA_001563965.1 Haloferacaceae archaeon PL-Br10_E2g29
AAGGTCGTTGAGCGTTCCCCGCAGGGAACTGCCCAGATCATCGAGTACCATTTGGTGACGCTACGCGTCCGCACCGGTAAAGCGTTGTTCGTCCGGCGACCTGCAGAACCGTTCGCCCAGCGAGCCAAAAGTCGGGTATTCGGCGACCCGATACACAGCGACCTCGCCAGCGACTAGTGCCGACACTCACCCGAAATCATTCCTCGCCGAGCAGTTGGCTCACGAGGGTTTCGGGCTCGAACGGCTCGATGTCGTCGTAGCCCTGGCCCATGCCGAGAAACAGAATCGGCTTTCCCGTGACGTAGGAAATCGAGATAGCCGCGCCGCCAGAGGAGTCGGCGTCGGCCTTCGTCAGTACGGTGCCGTCGATTTCCGCCGCATCGTTGAACTCGCGGGCGCGGTTGACCGCATCCTGTCCGGCGACCGCTTCGTCGACAAAGAGGGTGAGGTCGGGGCCGACAACGCGGTGGATTTTCGCGAGTTGGGCCATCAGGTCGTTGCTCGTGTGGAGCCGTCCGGCGGTGTCGCCGAGGACGACGTCGACGTCGTTGGCGGTGGCGTACTCGACCGCATCGTAGATGACCGCGGCGGGGTCGCCACCCTGTTCGTGGGTGATGATTTTTCGGTCGAGGTTGTCGGCGTGTTTTTCGAGTTGTTCATTTGCGCCCGCACGGTACGTGTCGCCGTTAGCGAGCACCGACGAGTAGCCACGGTCGCCGAGATACTCCGAGAGTTTGGCAATCGAGGTCGTCTTGCCGACGCCGTTGACGCCGGTGAAGACGATGACGACCGGTTTGTCGGCCGCCGCCAGCCGTTGTTCGAAGTCGAACTGGCCGACGCTGATCACTTCGACGAGCGCGTCGTGGAGCGCAAGTTCGACGAGTTCACCCGTTGTTTCGACCTGCTTGCGGGTCTCGCCGATCATCTTCTCGCGAACCGTCTCGAGAATCTCTTCGGCGACGCTCATCTCGACATCACTCCCGAGCAACGCCATTTCGAGCTCCCAGAGCGGCTCTTCGAGGTCGTCTTCTTCGATGATGATCTTGCCAGTCGCGAACGCGGCGGCGCGCTTGAGTGCGCCCGGTTCCGACGACCCGCTGTCGTCGGCCTCGGTCGGAACGGCGTCGCTGCCGGTATCTTCGATATCAGCGGTGCCGTCACTGCTGGCAGTCGGCTCGCTTGCGGGTTCGGCGGCAGTCGCATTGCTGTCGGCGTCGACAGCCGCCTCGGTCGTGTCGTCATCGACCGCACCGTCGCTTGTATCGTCGTCGACTACATCATCGACCGCGTCGGCCTCGCTTGCATCGTCGGCCTTCTCCTCGGCGGTCTCTTCGACGTCGCGTCGGAACTTGCTCAGTTTGTCTTTGAGTCCATCAAACACGGCGAATCCTCACTCTGTGGTTACTCGTCTTCCTGTCCGGGCTGACCCATCTGGGCCATCTGTTGTTGTTGTTGCTGCTGCATGCGCTGTTGCATTGCCTGGGCCTGCTTTTCGAGGTCGCTGCTCTCGTCTTCGAGCTCCTCGATTTCGGCTTCGACGGCACCGATTCGTTCGACGACCGTCTCCTGTTTGTGCTGGAGTGCGGAAATCGCGCTGTCTTGATCCTGTTCGGCCGCATACCCGCCACCGAGACTGACGATCACTTCGTCGATGTCCTGAATCTCGGCTTGCACGTAGGCGTCGCCGCCGAGTGGCACCTGCACCATCGAACCGCTTTCGAGCGTTTCGATCGCTTCGATTGCGTCGTCGATCTCGTCGGTTTCGGCTTGGAGGTCGTCGACGTCGCCTTCGAGCTCCTCGATTTCGGCGTCGATCGCCTGCAACTGCTGGGAGATCTGCTGAAGCTGCTGGCCACCGCCACCCATCATTGTTCGGTCACGTCCTGAATCGACACCTGCGTTCGTTTGAGACCGTGTTCGCTACCGAACTGCGAGAGAATGTGCTCGCGAGCAACGTTTTCATTGATCGCGTCGATCTCTTTCGTGAACTCACGTGGCCCTTCGCGGCCGTCGAACTGCCCACTAATCGTGAACTGACTCATACCCACACGGTCCGACAGCAACGCGGAAGTATCTTCCTACTCACCCTGTCCGTGGGGATGATCCACGCAACCGGATTGTCGTCCAGTGTCATTGTGCGTGTGCCAGCCACATGTTGGGATGTTGCGTGCGCTCACGCGGGAGAATAAGTAAACTACAGTCCGGCCGTGAGTCGAACAGTCGACCGATCAGTCGAGATACCCGAGCGTGTCTTCGATCCGACCGATTTCCGGGCCGGTGGTCTCCTCGCCGACGATGTAGGCGGTGTCGTTGGCGACGAGCCCCGAGCCGATTCGTGGCGTGCCGTAGTTGACCGTACCGAGATCGGCGTAGACATCGAGGTGTTCTTCGAGCGTTTCAAGCTCGCGCTCGCGGGATTTCGGATGACAGAGCACGCCCGCGTTGGTCGCGACTGCGGCGGTGCCGACGGTCTTGATTTCACCGAGCGTGCCGCGGCGGACGGGCACGTCGAGCGTCTGTTTGACCGTTTCGGCCGCCGCTCGCGAGAGATCCGGATGAACGTACGCCCCGTAGTCGTTGGCGAGAATAACGTTGCCAGCGGCGTTGATCCGGCCGGGCAGTTCGGCGACCTCGCCGTCGACGGCGGCGGCGATGCGTTCGGTTTCGCGCTCGGTAATTCGGTTGGAGACGACAACGCCGTGCTCGTTTCCGACTGCAAGTGCACCGACGGTTCCCGAGCCACCGATCGTCGTTTCGACGGCCGTCACCGCGAGCTCGTCGGCCATCGCATCGATGACATCGCTGTCGAGATCACGACGCGCGAAAAGACACTCGTTGGTTGTTCGAGCAAACACCCCAACGTACGACGACCCGGCAACAGAAGTGCGAAGCACGATTTCTTAGGCGACTTCCGCTTCGACGATCGGCTCGCCGTCTTCGACGAATCGGGCCGCACGAACACGGAGTTTCGATGGAGGGTTCTGTCGACCGCGCTCCCAGACAGCCTCGTTGATTGAGGGATCGAGACGGACTGCATCCTCGTCGACCGAGAACCCCTTGGCGAGGTGTCGTCGGATGATCTTCATCGCCTGATCGGCGCGCTTCTGGACGGCGACCTGTTTGACATCCCGAAGCGGGACGGTCACGACGCGTTCTTCGAAATCACTCGTGCTCATGATTACTCGTCAGTGTTGCTCCGCCGCCAGTTGCGACGTTTCGGGTTCCGTGTGACTTCCATGTCCGTCTTCATCATCACCCAGGTCGGCACCCGTCGGTTCTGCCGTTCGAGCTTGGCGAGCCGCTTTTTTTGCGCCTTCGTTTTCTTTCCCATAGTACTCCCTCTTCCACCCGCGCCGCTTAAAATCCTGTCCATCCCGTACGACAGTCTGTGAAACATGTGCACTGACCGCCAACACCACGGGGAGATGGCGCGGTCTTACCTGCGGTCTACAGTGATCGTCATTAACCAACATGACAAATTTGTTTGGTTACCAATTCGGGCTTTTTGTTCGGTTTCTGCCTGTCTGTGCGGCTAATATCAAACAAACGCCCTCTTTTCCAAAACATTATATCCCTCTACGCGAGAGAAATGACCGTGACAAATATTAATCGGCGGTCATACATGGAGAAGGCAGCAGTCGCAACGGTGGGGCTCACCGCACTTGCAGGCTGTGTAGGCGACGATGATGACGCAAACGGTGATGAAGAGTACCCGGATCGGTCCGTGGAGATGGTCATTCCGTTCGGCGAGGGTGGAGGGACTGATGTGTTTGCACGGAATGTCGCCAACGCCGCGAGCGACTTCCTCGGTCAATCGTTCAGTTTTAACAATGTTACCGGTTCCGGTGGACTGGTTGGCACCGCGGAAGTACACAGTGCTGAGCCGGATGCCTACACACTCCTTGCCTTCAACCCGCCATCAACACCGACCTCGTGGCTTATCCAACAGCCGGACTTCGACATCGGTGAACTCGAAGGGGTTGCAATCATTGGCCGGTTCCCATACATAATTACGGCAAACTCCGACTACGAAGTCGAGAATTTCAGCGACCTCGTCGACCGGTTTGAGGATGGCGAATTTTCACAGATTGCCGGACAGGGTCAGGGAACAATGGTGGACGTTGTCGCGCGGGTACTCCGCGACGAAGTCGGCCTTCCGTGGGAGGACTACATCGCGTATGACGGCGGCGGAGAAGTGACCCAAGCAGTCCTTTCGGATGAAGTTTCGATCGGAATCGGAACCGACTCCGGCGCGCTCGAAGGCGTTGAAGACGGACGGATGGATCCGGTTGCCTGCATCCCCAGTGGCGGCAGTGCGGTCTTCCCCGATCTCGACACGATTGCAGACACTGAGTTTGCCGAAGAAGGGGACAACATCGACACGCTCGCCATGCTCCAGCCATGTTACTGGGCCCCACCGGGAACCCCACGAGACCGAATCGATGTCGTCTCCGAGGCCGTCGAACAGGGCATCGCCACCGACGAAGTCCAAGCGTTCGCCGAAGACAGTGGGAACGTCATCGAATACAGCGGCCCGGATGAAGCAAGTGCACTCTTACAAGAGGTTCTCGAGACCGTTCCAGAGGTCGTCGACCTCGACGAACTGCGCCAGTCCTAACCGCGTGATTGTCGCATGAACCACTGTTTCACTCCGTGGATGCGGTAGACAGCCGTCAAACAGCAGCAATACCCTATTTTCATACACCAACCCATGAATGTACAAACCGTTCGAGAGAAAGTCACGATGGAACACGGCCTCCTTGTTATGTTTCTGGGAGTTGCCGTCTACATGTTTATCGAATCATACACCTTCGGTGAACGAGCCGCAGCATTTCCGCGATTCACTGCGGGGGCAACAATTGTGGGGGCCCTCCTGTTGCTGTTTCGATCATATCTTCCGGGGCCAGTACAGAAACTTGTCGTCGAATCTGACGGTGCATTCGACGATGTTGCAGACGAGGAACTCGTTGAATCCGACGACGCGACCGGTGAGACAGACGCCGAACCGGAACCGGACGAGCCAGCAGCCGACGCGGAAACAGCGACTGAAACCAGATACGTTGATCTGAAATGGCTCACAATGCACGGCTCACAGTTCACGGCGATTATTTCGCTGTTGTTTGTCGTGGTTTCGTATCTGATTGGAATGCTCTGGGCTGCACCCCTGTTCGTCGCGACCTATCTTGGCGTGTTGCGACGGCCGTGGTACACCGTCGTCGGATTATCGGTTATCGCATTCCTCCTGGCGTACAGCTTCGTCCTCGTGCTTGGCATTGGGATCGACGGCGGCGTCGTGCTTGATCTCGGGAGATTCCTATGAACGGTGAGTGCCAATGACGTTTGCTGAGGGGCTTGGGATATTTTTTGAAGCGGTGACGATTGCGTTTAGCTGGCCAACGATTGGCTGGATCGTTGTTGGGATTTTAGTGGGGATCGTGATTGGGGCCCTCCCCGGGCTTGGCCCCTCGTTGGGAATGGCTATTATGCTCCCGCTGACGCTCCCGCTTGAGCCAGTCAACGCGATTATTCTGCTCGTCAGCGTCTACAGCGGCGCAATGTATGGAGGGGCGATCGCTGCCATTTTGATGAATGCACCGGGTACCTCAGCGGCAGCCGCAACGACGTTCGATGGCTACCCGATGTCTCGGCGGGGTGAAGCGCTCAAAGCGCTGTCAATCTCGGCGACAGCCTCATCGATTGCAGGTTTTTTCACCGTCATCACGCTCATTTTGCTCTCGCCAGTCCTCATTGAGGTCGTCCTGGCGTTCCAGTCTCCCGAATATTTCCTTATTGCGTTGCTCGGGCTGGCAATGATCACCGTCATCTCGAAGGGATCGATGGTGAAAGGCCTCACCGCCGGGATGTTCGGCCTGATGATCACGACCATCGGGACGACCTCGTTTGCGGTTGCCCCACGGTACACGTTCCAAGATCAGCTTGGATTCACGCTCAACGATGGTATTTCGTTTGTTGCCGTCCTCATCGGCCTGTTTGCGATTGCAGAAATGTTCAAACTGGCTGGTGAAAAAGGCGGTATTTCGCGGGGAAAAACGATCATGACCGGCAGCGTTGTTCCGGGAATTAAATCGGTTTTGAGCCATCCAGTCACGCTGATAAAATCCGGCTACATTGGCATGCTCATTGGGGCGATTCCAGGTGCGGGATCGACGGTCTCGACGTTCGTTGCCTACGGTGAATCGGTTCGCGCATCGGACGATCCCGAATCGTTCGGCAAGGGTAACGAAGTTGGGTTGATTGCTGCGGAATCATCGAACAACGGCACCATCGGTGGCTCGCTGATTCCAACGCTCTCGTTCGGTATTCCCGGGAGTGCGGCAACCGCTGTGTTGCTCGGTGGGCTCATCATGCACGGACTTCGCCCTGGCCCAACGATGTTCAGCGAGCAGCTGGTTACGACCTACAGCCTGTTTGTTGCCCTGCTGGTTGGCAATGTCATCATCCTGTTTGTCGGACTGTTTGTGATCACCCGAACAAGCATCATCACCAGAGTCGACACCGAGTACATTATTCCGATTATTATCGTCCTTGCGTTGGTCGGGGCCTACGGGCTTCGCGGCCCCAGCCAGACGTGGCTCGACATCTGGACGGTGCTGCTGCTCGGCGGCATCGGCTACTACATGAAAATGTACAACTACTCGATTATTGCCTTCGTTTTGGGGGTCGTCCTCGGTGGGATTGCCGAGACAAATCTTGATCGATCACTGCAACTCTCGGGCGGCTCGTGGTCGATTTTTGTCGATCCACTCAACCAGCCACTCTCGTTTGTGCTTGTCGTGCTCATCGCATTTTTGCTCGTTGGACCGATTATTAAGCCATATCTCACGAAAGCGCTCGCCAATCGCTGACACATCGATTTCCAGTATCCGCTTTTGTGTTTCTTCAACGGAGCTGCCCATCTGCATCTTTTCAAGTTCAACCGAGACAGTCCGTGACGTGTCGTCTCCCTTGATACACAGTCACAGCATCTCGTGAGAACCACAAACAGTTTTGGTTACAGGGTGGGGACAGCCACCAATGGGTTCACGTGCGGATGTCTGTGTCCTGCTGCCGACGCTCAACGAGTCGGCCACGATCGTTGAGGCGGTCTCGTCGTACCGAGACGCAGGCTTCGAGAACATTCTCGTCGTTGATGGCGGCTCCACCGACGACACGGTCGAACGCGCTCGTGAGGCCGACGCACGCGTGATGACACAGTCAGGATCGGGGAAGGGTCAGGCGATTCGCGAGGCGGTTGCGAGAATCGATGCTCGCTACGTCCTGATGGCCGACGCCGACCTGACCTACCGGGCTGCAGATGCCGACCGGATGCTTGCACCCTTGCAGGCCGGCGAGTGCGACCACGTTATCGGCAACCGGTTCGCGGATATGCAGCCGGGTGCGATGACTCGACTCAACCGGTTCGGCAACCGCCTCATCAACCGGGTTTTTCAGTTCATTCACGGCGAGAACTTCGTTGACATTCTCTCGGGCTACCGTGCGTTCACCGTCGACTCGTTTCGACAGCTCACGCTGTCGGCCGATGGGTTTGGGATCGAGACTGAGATGGCCGTCGAGTGTGTGAAAAATAACGTGCGGACAACGGTCGTTCCGGTGACGTATCGTTCTCGGCCAGATGGGTCGTCAACGAACCTGCATCCGATCAAAGACGGCGGCATCATTTTTCTCGAACTCTACCGAAAGGCCAAAACGAACAATCCGCTGTTTTATTTCGGGAGCATTGGGTTGGTATCGACGCTCACCGGATTGGCGCTCGCGACGTTCGTGATTGCCCGTTGGTTTCTCGCCGGCGTCGGCCACGAAATCATCGCCGTCGGTGCGGCGGCAGCAACGCTGTTTGGCGTCCAGTTGCTGATGTTCGGCTTTCTTGCGGATCTGGTGTTGTCCCTACACCGCGAACAGGCGAAACGGATTGATCGGCTTGCGGTCGCTGGCGATCCAGCATCTCCCGCGATGACTCATCGCTCGTCATCGTCCGAGTCGCAGACGCCGGGGTCGCAATCGAACACAACCGAACCGACGACGGCACCCACGGCCGCGTCCGAATCGGCACACCACGACTCGCCGTCTGCAGAGCCGTCTGAGAACCGCTAATCTGGGGTCGACGTCAAAACGGCAACAGTGCGCGAAGCTGTCCCATGATGCTCGATCCGGCCTTTTTTCGCTCGGCTTCGAACACGGGATGGAGCTGTTCGAGCAGGTCGGCCTCGCTCCGAAATTTCGACTGTGGCAACTGATCGAGTGCGTCGGCCAACTCAACCGTGTTGCCTGCGCTGTCGACCGGAATGGCGGTTCGTTCGATCGCCGTGACGAGCTCGCTGTCAGTGACGGGATACGCAATGTTGGTCTCTTCGAGCCGCGCAGCCAGCGCCGCAATGCCAAACTCGATGACGTCCGGTTCGCTCGACTCGTTTTGCGGCGGTCTCGCTCCCATTGCCTGACTGTTTGTGGGCCGTCATAAAAAAGCCAACACCTGCGAGTCGTGCTGTCAGTCGAGCGTTTCGACCGGCGGTTCGGCGTCGAGCACGGTCAGATCGAGCCGGGTTCCGCGACGATCAAACGCCGCCACCGTTTCGGTCTCCCATGGCGCGACGGCAACGAGAATCACACCGGCGAGGTCGTCGCGTTTTGTGACGCCGAGTGGCCCGTTCGGGTGCGAGACGAACCGTGCGGCCGTACGCGCCGAGGGCGTTCCGAGATCCATGCCGAACACGGAGTTCACCGATCCCGCCGCGTTCGGGAGATAAAAGTGCGTCAGCACCGGCGTGTCGGGGTCGAGCCCGTGCAGTTCGGGGGCGTTGCCAGCGAGATCACCTGCTGGCGTTGCCGCAAGTGGCACGTTGGCCTGCTGGGGCTCGCGGTCGGCCGCGAACTCGACCAGGATTTCGAGCAGTCCCGCCGTAACAAATACGCTCACGATTACCCCGAAATGAATCCCTTGAGCGTTTTGCCGTACAGCGACAGTGAGGTTCGCTTCGACTCGGCCAACGCCGTCGACAACGCGGTCGCCGCATCCGTGTGAACCCCCGCGCCGTGGCCGACGAGAATCCGTTCGGGCCGGACGTCCGAAAGTGCCGCGCGCGGCGGTGTCAACCGCAACATCGGGTGGACGCCGAGCTGCTCGCCCTCGGCACAAAAGTATGACGCGGTGCCGACCGATTCGGGGATGACGAGCGTTCCGTTGTCGGGATTGTAGAGGCCGACCTCCTGCCACGGCGGCACCGACGAGTCACGAATCACGAACGACTCGTAGCCCGACTCGCCGAGTTCGCCCTCGAACTGTTCGACTGGCGCATCGAGTTTCTCGGCGACGCCACCCATCCACGTTGGAATGTGGACTGCCACGTCGTGGCGGGTTGCAATCGCGGCGGCGTCGCGTTTGTGTCGATCGAGACAGACGGCAACGCCAGCGACCTCGCTCGGACCGTCGCTCTTCTCGCCGAGTTCGGCGAGCAAGTCGTCGACACCGGCTGCATCCACGGGGTCGACAACCCAGATGCCCTCGGGTGTCGCCAGCGCGTGGCTCGCGCGCTCCATCGTCTCGTCGGGATACGAAATCCAGCCACTCCCGCCGTCGAACCGATCGATCTCGGCGAGTGCGGCCTCGCCGCTTGCTTTCATTGGCATACGCGATGTAGGGGACGAACGTGCTTAAAAACAGGTATACGTGGACGGTTTCCGTAGTGCAGGCGGATTGCCCAGTTTAAACGACGCATCGGTTTTGTTGGCCCTATAGCCGCTCGGTGTTGATCGTCGTCGCCGGCGGGGTGACGATAAGAAAGCCGCGAAAGTGCATGAGTTCGCCACCCATATCCTTGACGTCGCGGGCGAATCCCGCAGCGAGCCGGTTGAGGTCGCCGTCGACCGAGAGCACGAGCACGTTGCCCTGATCTACTGCTTGGATCCACTCGGCAGGCTCGGTCGAGCCATCAAGAATTCCCAACACGACCTCATCGCTCGGAATATCTTCGAGTTGGGCCTCCGCATCCTGCAGATTGAGATCGAAATCGACCATACTGAGCGGTGGCCCGGCGTCGGCAAAAGCGTTCGGACAACAGTAGTGCTCGCGTCGGTTCCGTGGAATCTGACGGAGCCAAAGACGTCGCTCAGCGGTGTCTTTGACGCCAATAGCGACCCAGCGCCGTCGTTGTCGACATCGGTACGTGCGTTGTGCCGAATCAACACCGCGCTGACCGCGTTATATATAAATCCCTGTCTCACTGAGTCGGTCGCTGCTGTGTCGACACAGCACGTACTTCGTCTAGCACGGCTCTGTCTATGGATTTTCACCGAGAACGTCTCCGTTTTGGGTCGACAGTCGTCCACCGCGGCCCCCGGAGCGACGGTTTTATATATGCTGTCGGCGCTTGTAGCAAACACGATGTCTCACCAAGACACGGAGGACTTGTCGGGTTCCCCGGCGGATCGAGTTCTTCGAGGGCACACTAGACAGCACTGACGAAATCGAGTCAGTACGAATTTTCGACACGACGCTGCGTGATGGCGAACAGTCACCACGCACCTCGTTTGATTACGACGACAAACGCACAATCGCCCAGCTGCTGGACGAGATGGGTACCCACGTCATCGAGGCTGGGTTTCCCGTCAACTCCGAACCGGAGTTCGAGGCCGTCTCGGACATCGCGGCGGCGACCGACGCGACGACCTGCGGGCTTGCCCGCGTCGTCGACAAGGACGTCCGCGCGGCGATTGATGCCGGCGTCGACATGGTGCACGTCTTCGTTTCGACGAGTGACGTGCAACTCCAAGATTCGATGCACGCCAGCCGCGAGGAGGCCGTTTCTCGCGCTGTGGCGAGCGTTGAGCAGGTTCGCGAGGCGGGCTTGGAGGTCATGTTTTCGCCGATGGATGCGACCCGCACCAGCGAGTCGTTCCTGATCGAAGTCGTCGAGGCGGTCAGCGAGGCCGGCGTCGATTGGATCAACATTCCCGACACCTGTGGGGTCGCAACGCCGTCGCGTTTTGCGAAACTCATCGAGGTGGTCGGCGAACACACCGACGCACGAATCGACGTCCACACCCACGACGACTTCGGGTTGGCAAGCGCCAACGCGATGTCCGGATTCGAGGCTGGCGCACACCAAGCGCAGGTCTCGGTCAACGGAATCGGTGAACGTGCGGGCAACGCGGCGTTCGAAGAGGTCGTCATGTCGGCCGAAAGCCTGTACAACGTCGACACCGGCATCGACACGACGCGGATCACCGAACTGGCACACCTCGTCGAGGAGCGTTCGGGGATTCCGATTCCGGTCAACAAGGCGGTCGTCGGCCGCAACGCGTTCGCCCACGAGAGTGGGATTCACGCCGCTGGCGTGATGGAAAACACCGACACCTTCGAACCCGGCGTGATGACGCCCGAGATGGTCGGCGCGTCGCGCGAGTTCGTGCTCGGCAAACACACCGGGACGCACTCGGTGCGCAAGCGACTGGAAGACCTCGGCTACGAGCCGACCGATTCGGAGGTTCGCGCGGTCACCAAACTCGTCAAAGAGTTCGGGGCCGAAAAAGAGCAGATCACCGACAGCGTCATTGTTCGCTTCGCCGAGGAGGTCGGCGTCAGCGAACGCGAATCAGGGGAGGTTCGCGTCTGATGGCTGCTGTCGGCGGGCGCACAGACGGTGAGCGACTGCCTTCGCGTCGCCGTGGCCGACCGTCTTCGAGCCCTTGGAGTCGGTTACAGCCACCAGCACGCGTCGACGCCGAGCGATTCCTCTCGGGTGGTCGAACACGGAAGAATTATATTCGATCCGGATTATTCACGAACTACAATGCGACAGTACACCGCTGCCGGTTCGGCCAGTCGCCGAGCGCTCGCTGTCGTCGCCGTCGGTATTGTAGGGGTATAACCCCTCACTTACTTTTCATCCCTGTTTCGTCCGGCGTTCGCTCACCGTGTGACCGATTGGCTCCAATCCGTCTGTCACGCGGTCGACTGCTGGCTCATTCGTCGAGCCGTCGACGCGCGAACGCCCTCTCCCGACGTCGTACCGACACATCACATCGCGCTCATGATCGAGGGTATCAACCCATGACAGCACCGTCACACTATCCATCCCAACCGAGACCATCCGCCCACACGACTCCCAACGGAGGCGTCTTCGAATGAAAGAATCCGCATCCCAAACAACCGCAGACCACAGCCACGACGAACCGTCGGCAGCCGACCCTGCCGAGACCACTCCTGAGGCCGACGAGGAGCGCACAAAGCCAGCCGGCCCCACGCCGGTGACAGACGGCTCAACGTCGGTCGTCCGCGCGCTCGAAAACGCCGGCGTCCAACACGCGTTCGGCGTTCAAGGCGGCGCGATCATGCCCATTTACGACGCATTGTGGGATTCAGACATCGAACACATCACGATGGCCCACGAACAGGGCGCGTCGCACGCGGCGGACGCCTACGGCGTCGTCGCCGGCACACCGGGCGTCGCACTCGCCACGTCAGGACCGGGGGCAACGAATCTCGTGACCGGCATTGCCGATGCCAACATGGATTCGGACGCGCTACTCTCGCTCACCGGGCAGGTTCCAAGCCACATGGTCGGCTCCGATGCGTTCCAGGAGACCGACACCACCGGCGTCACGATGCCGATCACCAAGCACAACTACTTCGCCAACAGCGCCGACACCATCGGCGACACCGTTGGCGAGGCGTTTGCGCTCGCCGAATCCGGTCGCCCCGGCCCAACGCTTGTCGACCTCCCGAAGGACGTGAGCTTCGAGGAGACCGACGTCGAACCCGGTGAGCCGACGGTTCCACAGAACGCCGAGCCGCCGACGACCGCCGATGCGGCATCGATTATGGCGGCCGCGCGCGCCATCGAACGCGCCGAAAAACCGCTGTTGCTGTTCGGCGGCGGCGTCATCAAGGCCAACGCCTGTGAGACGGCGCGTGCCTTCGCTCGCGATCTTGAGATTCCGGTCGTCACGACGATGCCGGGCATTGGCAGTTTCCCCGAGGACGACGAGTTGTGTCTCTCGTGGGCGGGCATGCACGGCACCGGCTATGCCAACATGGCGATCACGCACACCGACTGTCTGATCGGCGTCGGTACCCGCTTCGACGATCGGCTGACCGGCGGCATCGACACCTTCGCGCCCGAGGCCGAGGTCGTCCACATCGATATCGACCCCGCCGAGATCAGCAAGAACATCCACGCCGACTACCCCTGTATCGGCGACGCCGAACTCGTGTTGAACCAGCTGACCGCTGAAATCGACCACGCGCCCGACGCACGCGAGTGGCGCGAGCAGTGTCAGACGTGGAAAACCGAGTATCCGATGGATTACCCGGTTGACGAGGACGCCCCGCTGCGTCCGGAGTTCATCGTCGAAGCGTTCGACGAGGCGACCGACGACAACACCATCGTCACGACGGGTGTCGGTCAACACCAGATGTGGGCCGCACAGTACTGGACGTACACCGAGCCGCGAACGTGGGTTTCCTCACACGGACTCGGCACGATGGGGTACGGCCTGCCCGCCGCCATCGGCGCGCGGTTTGCAGCCGACGACGACCAGGACGTCGTCTGTTTCGACGGCGACGGTTCCTTCCTCATGACGTTGCAGGAGCTCTCAGTTGCGGTTCGTGAGGATCTCGACATCACCGTCGCGATTCTCAACAACGAGTACGTCGGGATGGTTCGCCAATGGCAGGACGCCTTCTTCGATGGCCGTCACATGGCGTCGGAGTACAACTGGATGCCCGAGTTCGACAAGATGGCTCAGGCGTTCGGCGCACAGGGCTGGCGCGTCGACAACTACGACGAGGTTGCGCCCGCCGTCGAGGAGGCGCTCGCCTACGACGGCCCGTCGGTTATCGACTTCCACATCGATCCCGAAGCCAACGTCTACCCGATGGTCGCCAGCGGGGCACCGAACGGACAGTTCGCCCTTTCGGAGGAACAGCTATGACACAGAACGAACAGGGGCTGCAGGGCCCACCACCGGAGGAACGCCCGCATCCCGACGGCCGGCGAAACAGCCAAGGAATCCGCATCGACCCCGCGGTCGAAGCCGAACCGCGAACCCGGACGGCACTCGTGTCGGCGCTGGTCGAACACGAACCGGGCGTGCTCGCGCGCGTCTCGGGGCTGTTCAGCCGGCGGCAGTTCAACATCGAGAGCCTCACCGTCGGGCCAACGACCGTCGAGGGCAACGCTCGAATCACCCTCGTTGTCGAAGAGACCGAACCCGGCATCGACCAGGTAAAAAAACAGCTCGGCAAACTCAAACCCGTGTTGTCGGTCGGCGAGTTGGGCGACAGAGCCATCCGCTCGGAACTCGTCCTGTTGAAGGTCAACGGCGACGAGCCCGACAAGGTCCACGCCGTTACCCAAATGTACGACGGCGAGACGCTCGATGCCGGTCCACGGACGATCACCGTCCAACTGACTGGTACCCACGACAGCATCGAGGACGCCATCGACGCCTTCCGGCAGTTCGGCATCATCGAGATCGCCAGAACCGGCCCGACCGCGCTGGCGCGTGGCGACACCCCGACGACGCCGGGCGAAAAACCAGCCGCAGAGGCGACACTTGGTGTCCCCGCAACCGACGGCGGCGACACAGCAGAGTCGACCGTGGCCGACGAAACGCAAGCCGAAACCACCAACTAACAGGAGCGAAACTTCACGCACACAATGGCAGACGAACTCAACGCAACAATCTACTACGACGACGACGCCGATCTCGACGCGCTTTCGGACACGACCGTTGCGGTTCTTGGCTACGGCAGCCAGGGTCACGCACACGCACAGAACCTCAACGACAGCGGCATCGACGTTGTCGTCGGGCTTCGCGAAGGCTCGTCGTCGCGCGCAGCGGCCAAAGCCGACGGTCTCGACGTGGCAACGCCGGTTGCAGCGGCCGCCAAGGCCCAACTCATCTCGGTACTGGTCCCCGATACGGTCCAGCCCACCGTCTACGACCAGATCAAAGACGAACTCGACGCCGGCGACATCCTCCAGTTCGCCCACGGCTTCAACATCCACTACAACCAGATTCAGCCCAGCGACGACATCGATGTGACGCTCGTCGCACCAAAATCGCCGGGCCACCTCGTCCGACGAAACTACGAGGCCGACGAAGGAACGCCCGGTCTGGTCGCGATTCACCAAGACGTCACCGGCGAGGCAAAAGACAAGGCACTCGCGTATGCGAAAGCCATCGGCTGTACTCGCGCCGGCACGATCGAGACCACGTTTAAAGAAGAAACCGAAACCGACCTGTTCGGCGAGCAGGCCGTCCTCTGCGGCGGCGTCACCAGCCTCGTCAAACAGGGCTACGAAACGCTCGTTGAGGCGGGCTACAGCCCCGAGATGGCATACTTCGAGTGTCTCAACGAGCTCAAACTGATCGTCGACCTGATGTACGAGGGTGGCCTCACGGAGATGTGGGATTCGGTTTCCTACACCGCAGAGTACGGCGGTCTGACCCGTGGGGACCGCGTTGTTGACGACCACGCCCGCGAGCAGATGGAACAGGTTCTCGAAGAGGTCCAAGACGGCACCTTTGCCCGCCAGTGGATCCTCGAAAACCAGGCTGGCCGACCGAACTACGACCAGCTACGCACAGCCGAAGAAAACCACGAAATCGAGCAGGTTGGCGAGGAACTGCGCGGGCTGTTCTCGTGGGCCGACGCGGACGAAGAGTAAAGCCGACTGATGACATATACGTATCCAACCGGAGCTAACAGATGAG
>LKMS01000018.1 GCA_001563965.1 Haloferacaceae archaeon PL-Br10_E2g29
AATGTAGTCCGGTGAGTATAATAAAGGGTTTCGTTTGTCCAGCGAATCAGCACTGGCTGAGATACCAACATGGAGTCGAAAACGGTATTAGATGAGGCTGAATGTAACGTAGGTCAAGACAAGCAGAATACCGGTGTGTTTGACACCATCGCGGATGCCACCTCCACCGAGCTGGCCTCCGACAAGGCCCGAACAGATGGCCTGGATGATGGTCAGGTGGAAAAACAGCGACTCGTATGCACCGATGTCGACCTGTTCAAACTGGCCGAGTCCACCGACAGTCGGAACGGGGTCGGCGGTCGCTCCATCGGTTGCTACCTGCTGGCCCGTCTCCTCTATCGCGGGAATAAATGAGATCGTGAGCACGACGACGATGCCCAAAAACACCAAGAAGGCGATGTATATCACGATGAGATATGTCAACATCGCCTGCTTTCGCTCGCGGTTGAGAAGCCGGCTTGCACGAACCTCGTCGGCGGCTATGGACAACACCGGAGCGATATCACCGCTCGTGCGAAGTGCGTTTGTCACCAGTGTGACCGCGCGTGTGACGAGCGCCGAGCGAACCCGCCGATCCATTCGTTCGAGCGCCATTTCGATTTCCGCCCCCCACTGAATGTCACGCATTGTTCGAGTCAACTCCGGGCTGAGTTTACCGAGATCAGTCCCGGAAACCCGTCGGAATGCCGCAATCGCCGACATCCCGGCCTGATTGAGGCTCGCAAAACGATCAAGAAAGTCGGGAATCTCGATTTCGATTTTTCGAGTGCGGCGCTTGTCGACCTCGTAGACGACCGCATAGGCGAAACAAACGATAATCAACACCTCAACGACCACCTTGTCGACGGCCGTGATTGCCGAAAAGATCAGTTCTTCAGCCCGCACCAAATTGGGATTCGACAGGAATACCGCTATCGCTTCAACCGCATTCTCAACGTAGAATCCGACAACGCCAGCGTGGTTCTGACGAATTTCTAACCCGAGCCAGACGAGTCCGAGCGGGATCGTGATCAGTCCGGTCAGCCACGGATTAGCAAACAGGGTGTTGATCGGCTCTCTGACCCACGACAGAATCTGTTCGAGTCGGTCGTAGACAATGAGCGCTTCGTACTGTTCGGCCCACTTTCCGTCGTAGCCGCCATCAGTAATGGTTTCTGGCTGTTGGCCAACCGTCTCCAGCGCCTCCTGTTCCCGTGAGTTTCCGGCGTCTGGGGCCTGCAGCGAAGTTGTCATACTATCAACATAGATGACGAACGCCGCCGTAACGAGCGGAATACCGACGAACGTGATGACCCGCATGATGGTGAGCGTATCTTGAATGACCAACCCGATAACCGCCAGAATGGTGATCAAAAACAGCGGCCCGACGACGAGAACGGTCACGTAGGCCTCGGCGAATGCCGCCAACAGATCGAGGTACTGTTGTTGTTGCGATTCGGCCTCCTCCTTGTACCGTTCGTACTGCGCTTTGAGGTATTCGGGGAGATTTTGCCCGCTGGCTAGAACGCTTGCGAGGTTGTCCGTGAGTTCCGCCATGTTGTCCGAAGGCGTCCGCTCGCTCGTTCGTTCTAGGGCGGTGACGACATCGGTGCCAAAAACATCGATGTCGCGAACGGTGATGCTGATTTCGTTTGCTGCCTCGCCGTACACCGCTTCGTGTTCGGAGAGAATGCGGAGAATCTGTGGAAACGCCATCCCGCTTCGAGAGAGCGCGTACATGAACGCAACCGTACGGGGAAGCGTCGCCTCGATTCTGGTTGCCCGCGAGTAGGCACGTTGTCCCAGAACGAACCACCGCAGTTCGTGGAGGAGCACTGCAACACTCACTGCCCCCAACAGGCTCACGCCTGTAGTGACGAGGACAACGATTGAGAGTGCGCTCCAGTCGACGGCCAAAATGGCTGGTGGCAACGTCATCAACAGCGTGCCCTCTGGAGTTGCCAACGCCGCTAGAATCGATGGAACAATGGCCACGCTCGCCGCACCGGTGATCAGTCCGCCGAGTACCGCATACAACACGGTTTGTGGGGCGAAAATATCGTACGACTTGTGTACATGTGCTGCGTCGAGTGTTGAGACACGGCGGCGACGACGCCGGCCGGTGTCAACGAAGTCGCTAAACAGGGCAACTGCAAGACCGTCGGCAACGACCGAGAGCCGATCGGAGAGAATCGGTAACACGGCGACAACACACAACAACAGCGCGAGCAGCCCTGCAACTAACTGAATCATACGTTCTGGGCGGTATCCTCCGCCATCTGGTCGAGGTTGTCTGGTGCAACGTTACCGGTCTCTATTCGTTCGAGCACCCGGTCGGGATCCGCATAGTACTCGTTAATGAGCGCGGTGAACCGCCGGTACTCGTTGACACCTTGCTCTTGGAGGAACGACAAGAACCGTTGTCGGTTTCGAATCTCTTCGAGCAACTCTTTACGGCTCCACCCCCGTTCGTCTTGAATCTCGTCAAGGAGTTGGCTGTCATTCTGTGCGAACGTGTCGGTGTTCGGGTTCCATTGGAACGTCGAGGCGTAGTCGAGTTCCCCAGTTCGCTGGTCGATGCCGCGAAGTTCGCCGATTACCTCCGCCCGTCGTACCCGTTCGTTGTCCATCCGTTTTTGCGTTTGAATCGATATCATATCGAGCGACTGCACCATTGCCCGGGGAACGTTGATCGGTTCGTTTTCGAGCCGGTTGATCGCCGTCTCGATGGAGTCTGCGTGAAGCGTCGAGAACGTGGTGTGGCCGGTGTTCATCGCCTGGAACAACGTCACCGCCTCGGCCCCACGAACCTCGCCGACAATAATGTACTCAGGGCGGTGACGAAGCGCAGAACGGAGCAGATCGTACATGTCGATGTTCGTCCCTTCGCTGAGCCGTTCACGGGTGATCGACGAGAGCCAGTTGTCGTGATACAACGAGAGTTCGCGGGTATCCTCGATCGTCAACACCTTCGAGCGCGGTGGAATGAACATCGAAACCGCGTTCATCGAGGTTGTTTTCCCCGAGGCCGTCCCACCGGCAAAAATCAGGCTCTTGTTGTGCTCGATACAGAGCCAGAAGTACGCCATCTGTTCGACGCTGAACGTCCCGTAGTTGATGAGATCGATCGGTGTCATCGGATCTTCGGCATACTGCCGGATGGTAAATGCCGATCCGCGTGGCGTCACCTCACGACCGAGAGAGATCTCCGCACGCGACCCGTCTTGCAGCGTTGCTTCGACCATTGGATCACCGATACTGATGTGCTGGCCGGACTGCTGGGCAAGCCGAACAACGAAGTTGTCGAGTTCCGCCTCCTCGAAGACGATGTTTGTTTTTATATCCTTGTACGAGTCGTGATAGACAAAAATCGGAAGATCATACCCGTCACACGAGATATCCTCGATGTGTTTGTCTTCCAACAACGGATCGATCCGACCGTAGCCACGGAAATCACGAATCAGATAATAAAACAGCGCGTGAAACGTCCGCATTTCCAGACGCACCCCGTAGCTTTCGATCAGCCGGGTCAGCTCTTCGATGAGCGTTTCTTCGACAGACGTTCCATCTTCGGGCCGGTAGAGGAGTGGTGCGCGAATGTCCTCCTGGAGGCGAGCGAGCAGCTCTAACTCAAACCGATCAAGATCGGGTTCGACGACGTTGTACAGGTGCTCGCTCTCCTCGTCATTGTACGTGATCACAACGTAGGCAAACGGAGCGTTGACCCAGTAGCGTTCGATCTCTTCTTCTCCGGGAGGTGCCTCAAATGTTGCAAGTGGCGGATCCAACGCGGGGCGATAGGGCCGTACATCGAGCGACAAACCGGTAATAATGCGGGCGGCCAACGAGAGCCGATACCGAAGTTTTTCGAGGCGACCGGGTTTGTCCGCACCGTTTTGTCGGAACGGAGCGTCGTGGCCGGCAAACGAGTCGCCGTCTGTCGTCGAGCTGTGTGCTTTTTGTCCGTGTGACCGTCCCGAATTTGACATGATTACGATTCCATTCGTACGGATGTAGTGGAACCTATTTAAATTTAACAGGTAGTCAGCGCACGCAGGCGCCTGTGACGACTGTCGGAATCGACGATAATGAGCGGTGAACGCTCAGAGTTCGATTCGCTCAACAAGTCGGTCGGTCTCTTTCGTGTTGATTGCGACGATCCGAACCGCATCTTCGAGCAATGAGTCGGTGAGTTTCGCTTTCAACAGCGTATCGACCTGGTAGACGCCTGCGGCGTTGTTCATTTCGATTTCGATCAACACCGGAACCGAGTCACCAGCGAGGATGCGAACCGATTCGATTGCTTGGCTCGAGATCGTGTTGATTCCACGCCCACCTTTTTCATAGGGTACCCGTGAACGGCCGCGTTCCATATCGAGGCCGTCGGCGACGCGGATCACACCCGCCTCCATCGTCAACGGCGTCTCCTCGGTGTGATGGCACAAAATGGCATGAAGCACCTCACTTTTGACGTTGACCGCAGTTTCGGTGTCATAAAAATCGAAAAGCAGCCGATCGAGAATATCGGCGGCCAGCGGAATCGAATAGTACGAGTGATCCGTCCGGTGAACCACGTGGCCGATGTCATGGAGGGTTGCAGCCAGTGCAAGAATAACCGGTTCGAACGCGTCATCGAGTCCCTGATCGGCTGCACCGTTGAACTCAACGCCGGCGTCTTTGAGTAGTTCGTAGAGTCGAAGCGCGTAGTCACGAACGATCTTGATGTGTTTTGTGCCGTGGTCGCTGTACCGAAGCCGGCCAACCGGGTTGATGTTCTGCGCGCGGAGATATGCTGTAATTTCGGGATCCGAAAGAAGCGTCGGGAGCAGTTCGTTGAGTTTCTCGTCGGCGAATGCGTGGTCCGCGTCCGGGTCATACTGGATGTGTGTCTCGTCGGTGTCAGCGGTCGTCATTACCGACCGTACCTTCGCCCGCCTCAAAAACGCTCGCTTCACGTGCGAGAGACTCCTTTGGTGACAATCTCGGGACATTCGGTCCGCTCTACTAGTTCAATCGAGGCGAGAAACTGCCTCGGCAACCGCGTCGTAATCGGGTTCTTGACCCGGATTGTCCGCCCGCCACACGTAGGCGATGTCGCCGTCGGTGTCGATGACGAAAACCGCTCGCTGGGCGACCGCCGGCAACGCGATGTGTTCCCAGTTCTCGGCAACGTCGTAGGCGGCGATGATGGCGCCGTCGTTGTCGCTTATCAGGTCAAACGACAGGTCGTTTTCCGCACGAAACCGAGCTAACGCGTAGGGGAGATCCGTGCTGATTCCGAAAACCGTCGCGCCAAGGTCACCAAACCGGTGAATGTCGTCGCGGAACGTACACAGTTCGGTGGTACAGGTCGTCGAGAACGCCGCGGGGAAAAATGCGAGAACAAGCGAGCCGTCGCCGAGTGCGTCCGACAGGCTGAACGGTTCGGTTTCGTCGCCAACGCGCGGTGCAGTGAATGTCGGGGCGGTGTTGCCGATATCGACCATACAAATGCTCTTACGACAGAGGCGTTGAAGATTGTGGTTGTCTTGGTCGAAATCCTGTGCACCGCAGGGAACTTTTGAGCAACGCGGCGAACGGATTTCGACTGTATTGACCCACTACCAGACAAGTGAACCGACCGAATCGCACAAGCACTTCGAGCAAAAAGCCTATAATCAGCACTGGGTTATCTGTGGATAGATATGGTTAGTCCGATTCCACTGTTCGGCCCCGTCGGCCCAGAAGTGCTCGTCATCCTGCTCGTGCTCGTGTTGCTGTTTGGCGCGAACAAGATTCCCAAACTCGCCCGCTCGACCGGCCAAGCGATGGGCGAGTTCAAAAAGGGTCGTGAAGACATCGAAGATGAACTCAAAGATATGGCCGACCCGGATTCGGGGAGTTCGGACGACGAACCGGAGCCCGACTCGGTCTTTGACGATGAGGAGTCCGTGTTCGACGAAGAAACCGAGACGACCGAGACGACCGAGACCGCCGAAGCAACCGAAAAGAACAACTAACGCTCCACGTGGGCCGACTGCGGCGCGGGCTGTCTGTTTCTTGGGGCATGTGGCCTAGTGGATAGGGCGAGCGGTTCCTAACTGCTCGATCGTGGGTTCGAATCCCACCATGCCTGTTTCTTCCTTGCGCCAGTCACAGCCATGGTTGCCCTCGTTGTTATACTCGCTGGGATCCCATCACCCCCGTTCCCAACGTTTCAAACTAATCACTACCCTCACTGAATCACCGGAACGGCCGCGTCACGAGGAGATGGTAGTCCTCGTGTGAGTCGTAGCCGCGGAACAGGAGGCTGTTGGTCACCACGCTCACGCTCGACCCACCCATTGCGAGTCCGGCCAGCGCGGGATTGAGCAGACCAAGCGAAGCGATCGGAATGAGCGTCGCGTTGTAGGCAAACGCCCAAAACAGATTCTGTCGAACCTTCGAAATCGTCGCCTCCGACAGCCGGATGACTTTCAGCACGTCCGCGGGGTCGTCGCGCATGAGCTTTCGGTTGCCGACGAGCGTCTCGCCGAAATCGGTTGTCGCGCGAATTCCGTGACCGGGGACGTTCTCGAATGTGGTTATGGATCAAAAGTGAAGCTGAGTGCAGCCGACTGATTCGAAATCGCTACACCCCCTCGCTCAGCCGGTCGAATCGTGCCTCGAAGTTGCCCAGACAGGAGCCACAGCAGAAGTGATACTGTGTGCCGTCAATAACGCTGGTCTCGCCGTCACTCGTCACCGGGTTACCACACTCATCGCAGTCGACAGCAAGGGTGACTTCGGCAACCTGCGGCATCCACGTCGCTTCCGACAACAAGCGAACGTCGATGTCGCGGAGGGCGTCGGTATCAACGTCTGCAAGCAATCCGTCGATGCCGTCCGCACCGAGCGTTGCGTGGATGATGACGTGTGCGTCAGCCGTGACGTACCGGTGTTCGACGCGTTCGCGGTCGGCAACCCCGTCGACAACCTCGGTGGTCTGGCCGGGATGAACCGCGAGATCGACGAGCACTTCGGTGCCGCCACGGAGGGCAGTCGAGTCGAGATCCAGCGTGAACGAGTTGATCACGCCGAGCGATTCGAGTCGACGAATCCGGTCGGCAACGGCTGGGGCCGACAGATCGACATGATCGGCAATATCGCTGTAGGGACGTCGGGCGTTTTCGAGCAGCAACTGGATAATCGTCCGGTCGATGTCGTCGAGATCACGCATAGGCAGTTACAGATGGCCCGGAAGCCTGTAGCTTTCGACACCAGTTTTGATTCGAAAGTGAAGACCACGTTTGGCGACGGATCAAACGGTGCGGTTACTCGTCGAGGACGGCTGCACAGCAGGCGCGAGCCGATTCGAGATGGTCGTCGGCGACGTCGTCTCCGGTTTCACCAGCCGAGCCAAGGAGTTCAGCAACCTGTTGAACCCGTGTTATCCGAACATCGGCGTCGAGTTCGTCGGTTGCCGCATCCCGAGCGACGGCTTCGGCCTCGCCGAGCCACCGGTTTGTCGCGGGGCGAACGGGCCGTTTGGCGGTTGCAGTCAGGTGTCGCACAAGTTCTGAGACGGCTTCGTCACGGGTTGATGGTGGTTTCTCGTTCGACATGGCTGTTGTTTGCGATCGCCAATGCTAACGGTTTCGCTGCAAGGAGCGCGTCTGGTGATTTGCCCGGACATTCATGATTTATACGGTTGATTTCGGATGAATGAACGGATAACAGGCTATTTTTACGCCTCCATCGAATACTGCGAGGCACAATGGCTGAACAGCCGACGTTCAACAGGCGGCGCGTGCTGGAACTCTCCGGTGTCGGGGCCGGACTCGCGATTGCGGGCTGTACTGGTCAGGTCGACGACGAAAATGGTGGCGACGAACTCGACGATGATGAACGTCGGGTGACGGTGCCAATACAGATCGATCAAGAAGCGATTCAGGGCGAAGCCGAAGAGCTGCAATCACAGGTCGAAAACGAAGAGATAAGCGAAGAAGAGGCTCAAGAACAGCTCGAAGAACTCGAAGCCGAGCTCGCCGACGAAGCGATGGGGGCTGCAGAGGAGGCAGCCGAGTCGCTCGGACTCGTCATCGAGGATGACATCGAACTCGAATCGCCACAGGGCTCACAGATATTCATCCTGGTATCCGGATCGGCGACCGGACTAATCGACTTCGTTGAAGACGAATCGGTCGAAGGGCTCCTGTCGGCCGAAACGTTTGCCCAAATCGAGGCCCAACAGGAGCTGCAAGAACAGCAGGGCGACGAGGTTCCGGTCGAACAAACACAGTAAGGTCGACACCGTAACAAAAAGCGGTTCCGTTGCTACAACGACGACACGGTTCTTTTTTGCGTCTCCCACGGCTCTGCTCTACCAATGACCGATCCACTCTCGCGGAACCGACTCACCGACGAGGCCAGCCCCTATCTCCGCCAACACGAGAACAACCCGGTCAACTGGCAGCCGTGGGACGACACTGCGCTTGCGGCGGCCAAATCCCAGAACAAACCGATTTTTCTCTCGATTGGCTACTCCGCATGCCACTGGTGTCACGTCATGGAAGAAGAGAGCTTTGAGGACAAGACGGTTGCCGAGCGGCTCAATGAGAATTTCATCCCGATCAAGGTCGACCGCGAGGAACGCCCAGACATCGATAGCATTTACATGACGGTCTGTCAGCTTGTCACCGGCCGTGGCGGCTGGCCGCTGTCGGCCTGGCTCACCCCCGAGGGCAAACCGTTCTACGTCGGCACCTACTTTCCGCCCGAGCCGCGCGGGCAGATGCCGGGGTTCATCCAGCTGTTGGACAACATCGCCGATTCGTGGAGTGATCCCGATCAGCGCGCAGAAATGGAAAACCGCGCCGAACAGTGGACGAGCGGCGCGCGCGACCGACTCGAATCGACACCACAGCCCACAGTGGGCGACGACCAGTCGCTCGGTGGCGACGAACTCGACAGCGCCGTCCGAACCGCCCTTCGATCAGTCGACGAGGAGCACGGCGGCTTTGGCTCCGACGGGCCAAAATTCCCCCAGACCGGCCGGGTCGACCTCCTGCTTCGTGCGGCCGCCCGCAGCAATCACCGCGAAGCGCTCACCGCGGCAACAAAAACCCTCGATGCGATGGCGGACGGCGGAATGAACGACCAACTCGGCGGTGGCTTCCATCGGTACTGTGTCGACCGCGAGTGGACCGTTCCACACTTCGAAAAAATGCTGTACGACAACGCCGGGTTGCCGCCGCTGTACCTGGCCGGCTCCCAACTCACGGGCGACGAGCGGTACGCCGAGGTCGTCGAAGAAACGCTCGCGTTCGTTGAGCGCGAACTGACCCATCCGGCCGGTGGCTTTTTCAGCACGCTCGACGCCCGCAGCGGTGAGGAGGAGGGCACGTTCTACGTCTGGACGCCCGAAAAGGTGCGCGAGCATCTGGATGAACCGGATGCAACCCTGTTCTGTGCACGCTTTGGCATCACCCAGTCGGGCAACTTCGAACATGGAACAACCGTGCTCACCATCGACGAGTCAATCGAGTCGCTTGCGGCCGACCACGACCTCGATGTGGCCGACGTCGAGAGCCGGCTTGCGGCTGCGAAAGCGACCCTGTTCGAGGCTCGCGAGGAGCGCACACGTCCGCCGCGCGACGAAAAAGTCCTTGCGGGGTGGAACGGTATGATGATTTCGGCGTTCGCCCACGCCGCGCGCGTCCTTGACCCAGCGTACGCCGAGTCGGCGAAAGCGGCACTTGATTTCGTCACTGATGAGCTATTCGACGAGGAGACTCGCCGGCTCAACCGCCGATTCATTGACGGCGACATCACTGGCGAGGGCTACCTGGAAGACTACGCGTTCCTCGCGCGCGGCGCGTTCGACCTGTATCAGGCGACTGGTAATGTCGAACCGCTCCAGATGGCGCTCGCGCTCGCCGAAACGATCGTCGAAGAGTTCTGGGATTCCGACGACGAAACGATCTACTTCACCCCTAAAAGCGGCGAGAAACTCGTCACCCGCCCGCAAGAGCTCACGGATTCGTCGACGCCGTCAAGTCTCGGCGTTGCCACCGATCTCCTGTTAGTTCTCGATGGGTTTGCACCCGACAGCGAGTATCGCGAGATGGCCGCGTCCGTGCTCGAAACCCACCGAAACCGAATAACGGGCAGCCCGCTGCAACACGTCAGTCTGACGCTGACCGCCGATCGGTATCTCAATGGCGGTGCAGAGTTGACGCTGGCGGCCGACGAACTCCCGACCGCGTGGCGCGATTCGCTAGCCAAACGGTTTTTACCGGGCGTCGTCCTCGCGCCACGGCCGCCGACGAGCGAGGGACTCGACCGCTGGCTCGACCGACTCGGGCTTGAGACGGCCCCACCCGTCTGGGCCAATCGTGAGGCTGTCAACGGCGAGCCGACCGTCTACGCCTGTGAATCGTTTACCTGCTCGCCGCCGAAAAAGGAGATCGAGCCAGCGCTTGAGTGGCTGCACGAGAACCGGTAGCGACGCGGCGTGTCCGGGTGAGAGACCTGCCCGTCGCCCGGTCACGACACGACCGGCGCGCTCGTGAGCGGCGACGGGGCCGGTACACTTACCCGTTGCTTAGGATATCTGTGTAGTATGTCGGACGATGTGTCTCCGGGCCGGAAGACGGATGCGCCCGACCCAGCCGTCGAAACAGCCGTTGAGCCGGCGGTCGAGTTGGCTCACGACGAGCTGCAGACGACGTTCGACTACCAGGTTCAACGGCTGGCCGAAATCGACAACAAAGCGATTGAAATTCTCAAGGCAAATCTGTTGTTGATCGGGATTGTCGTTACGGGCGGCTCGGTGCTCATTCAGACCGATATTGACGTGGCGGCGTTTCTCAACGCGTTCACCCTCACCGGCGGACTGCTACTGTTGACCTCAACGGGCGTGGCCGCCGTCACGTACACCGCCTCGAACCTCCGGGGCGGAATTGATTCGACAGCCGTCGAACGGGCGATTGCGGCCGACGCCACGGGTCACGAAACCGAGCAGGTGGCGTTCGAAACAACGTTGCTTCGGAGCTACGGCCAGTGGATCGAGTACAACGCGCGCGTGACCGCAATCAACGACATGTTGGCGACGGTGACGGTGCTGTTGGTGTTCGTCGCGTTCGTCTACGTCGTTGCCGGCGTGGCGGTCGCCGGCGTCGGACTAACCGGTGTTGGCGCACTCGCCGTCTACTTGTTGACAACGCTCGTCATGGGGAGTTTCACCTGGATTGGGTACCACATGGATCACCTCGGCAACGCCGAGCGTCGCGGTGAGACGTTCGAGGGGATTCGGCTGTCGAAAGGAACGAGTCGGCGCGAGGGGTTGGTAGCGCTTCGCGAAATGCTGCGCCCCTCATCGAGACAGCCGGACGACCGCGAGGAGTGACTGGGGTGTACGCGTCGTTCGGGTGTGGGACTGACGCGTTGTTTCGCATAGTTGTTCATTTTATGCAAACCGAGCCCGGCTGAAACCGCCACGTCAGCCCAAGAGACTTTTTATGCCTCACTCCCAATGGAGAGATACTTGAATGACGGGACACGAATCTCGCCCCCCCGGCGTGGACCCAGAGGCCGACTTCGAATGGTGCCATGACGCCGTTCAGGGGGTCTCTCGAACGTTCGCGCTGACTATCGACGTACTGGATGAACCAATGGCGACTCACATCTGTCTGGGCTATCTCCTCTGCCGGGTTGCCGACACGGTCGAAGACGCCGGACACATCCCGCCCGAACCACAGGCCGCACTGCTCAGAACCTACGATGCGGCGCTCGACCCAACCAGCGGTACCGACATCGACGCGTTTCGCGCCGAGGTCGACGAGTGGCTGCCGCCGGAAGCCGAGCGCTCGACCGACTGGGTCGTCGTCGCCGAAGCCCCCCGCGTGGTGTCGACCTTCGAGCAACTGGCCCCGGACGTTCGCGAGGCAATCGTTCCGCCGGTGCGCGAACTCATCGACGGGATGGCAATGTTCGTCGAGCGTCACGCCGATTCGGGCGGTCTCCGGATCGACAGCCGCGCCGAACTCGAAGAGTACTGCTACTATGCGGCCGGCACCGTTGGGACACTCATCACGAACCTTCTAACCCGTGGCGACCTCGCTGCGGACCGCCGTCAACAGCTGTACGACACGGCCGTCGAGTTCGGCCTGCTCTTGCAGTTGGTCAACATCTCGAAGGACGTCTACGACGACTACACCGAGGAGAACAACGTCTACCTGCCCGCGGACTGGCTCGAAGCCGAAGGTATTGAGCAACAAAACGTCGTCGACCCCGACAACCGCGAGGGGGCCGCCGAGGTCGTCAGCCGAACCGTCAGCCATGCCCACTCGTTCCTTGATGACGCCGAAGGCTATCTGAAGGCGATGCCGACCCGCAACGGAAACACGCTCGCCGCGTGGGGCGTTCCGTTCTTGCTTGCGGTCGGCACGCTTCGCGAACTCACCGCCCGCCCGGAGGATGCACTCACCGAGCGCGGTGTCAAAATCTCCCGACAGGAGGTGTTTGCGGTGATGAACGCGATGTCCGAGGAGGGAACGGAGTCGCTGAGCGAACTCCGAGAGTCGATTTCGCGACAGCCGTATCACCGGGTTGCCTCAAAAGCCGACTGAGTGGCGCAAAAACCGAGGCCGCCGCGGGCACGCTCGGCGGGGCGAATCCACGCGCTTTTATTCACGCTGACGAACAGTCAGCCATGAGTTTTGAAAAAGACGACACGGCCGTACTCCACGACAAACACAGCGAGTATGACGGGAAAACGGGGACGATCACGCAGGTCGTCGAAAACATGTTTGGCGATGCGACCTACACGATCAGTTTCGAGGACGGTCAAGAAACCGGCGTTCCTGAAAGCTCGCTCGAAGCGGTCGACGAGTCCTAAACCGGAAAGCAACGGTCTACGTTGTTTGCGCTGAAAACAGCGGGAGAACAGGCAAACGCGATTGTTCCGGTGTACTACGGTAGTGAACCGACAAAACCCACGGAGTTTTTAACACCGCACGCACAACGGCCAGTACCAACGAACCCGCGGGAAACTGTGGGGCCGGCGCCGAGACAGGGCAAGCCTGAGTTCGTGCCGGTCGACACAGAGCGGGGCCATACGAGCACCAAAGCCGCGGCTTTCGGGGCGATGGTTCCGGGATGCGGGCGCGACACGCAGTCACACCGCGGCGACTGCGGAGGAATCTGATACGATGGAAATTGAAATTGCAACAGTAGGCGGCTATGAGGAAGTCGGACGGCAGATGACCGCCGTCCGCGCGGGCAACGATGTCGTTATTTTCGACATGGGTCTCAACCTCTCGCAGGTGTTGATCCACGACGATGTCCGCACCGAACAGATGCACAGTCTCGATCTGATCGATATGGGTGCGATTCCCGATGACCGCGTGATGAGCGACCTCGAAGGTGACGTGCAAGCGATCGTTCCCACCCACGGACATCTCGACCACATCGGGGCGCTCTCGAAACTCGCCCACCGGTACAGCGCACCGATTATCGCGACGCCGTTTACCATCGAACTGGTCAAACAACAGATTCAGGGCGAATCGAAGTTCTCGGTCGACAACGACCTCGTCAAGATGGACGCCGGCGAGACGATGTCGATCGGTGACAGCGGCAACGTTGCCCTCGAGTTTGTCAACGTCACTCACTCCATTATCGACGCGATCAATCCCGTGTTGCACACGCCCGAAGGCGCGATCGTCTACGGGCTTGACAAGCGGATGGATCACTCCCCAGTAATTGGCGACCCGATCGATATGGAGCGGTTTCGCGAAATCGGTCGTGAGGGCGACGGCGTGCTCTGTTACATCGAAGACTGTACGAACGCCGGCAAGAAGGGACGTACACCCTCCGAGTCGGTCGCGCGTCGACACCTCAAGGACGTAATGTACTCCATCGAGGACTACGATGGCGGCATCGTGGCAACGACGTTCTCGAGTCACATCGCCCGCGTCAAATCACTCGTCGAGTTTGCCGACGACATCGGCCGCCAGCCGGTGTTGTTGGGCCGGTCGATGGAGAAGTATTCGGGAACCGCCGAACGGCTCGATTTCGTCGAGTTCCCCGAAGATCTCGGGATGTACGGCCACCGCAAATCCGTCGACCGGACGTTCAAACGCATCATGAAAGAGGGCAAAGAAGACTATCTCCCGATCGTCACCGGCCATCAGGGCGAACCCCGGGCCATGTTGACCCGGATGGGTCGCGGCGAAACGCCGTACCAACTCGAAGAGGGCGACAAGGTGCTGTTTTCGGCGCGCGTGATTCCCGAACCAACAAACGAGGGCCAGCGCTATCAGTCCGAACGGCTGCTCAGAATGCAGGGCGCACGAATTTACGACGACATTCACGTTTCGGGGCACCTCCGTGAGGAGGGTCACTTCACGATGCTCGATGCGCTCCAGCCACAGCACGTCATCCCGGCCCACCAGAATCTGAAAGGGTTTGCGCCGTACGTCGACCTGTGTGAGAGCCAGGGCTATCAACTCGGGCGCGACGTTCACGTCACACGGAATGGCAACCTCATCCAACTGGTGTCGTAATGACGAAACACGCGACCGAAGAGCGGGTGTTGTCGGCAATCGCCGAGCGCCGCGAGCTGGTCAACGCCGCCATCGACGAGGAGTTGCCGCTGCAGAAACCCGAACGGCTCTATGAGGCCTCACGCTACCTGCTCACCGCCGGTGGCAAGCGACTGCGGCCGACGGTGACGCTGCTGGCTGGCGAAGCGCTGGCCGATATCGAGCCGATGAGTGCAAACTATCGGTCGTTTCCAACGGCCGACGACGGCGAGATCGACCTGCTGCGTGCGGCGGTCGCGATCGAAATCATCCAGTCGTTCACGTTGATTCACGACGACATCATGGATGACGACGACCTCCGTCGTGGGGTGCCAGCCGTCCACAACGCCTACGACACCTCGACGGCAATTCTCGCCGGCGACACGCTCTATTCGAAGGCGTTCGAGATTATGGCCGAAACCGGCGGCGACCCCGAACACGCGCTGTCGGTCATGCGGCTGCTGTCGTCGACCTGTACCAAAATCTGTGAGGGCCAAGCGCTCGACGTCGCTTTCGAGTCCCGTGATGATCTCCTGCCCGAGGAGTATCTCGAAATGGTGGAGCTCAAAACGGCCGTGCTCTACGGTGCGGCGGCGGCCGTTCCGGCGGTGTTGTTTGGCGCGGCCGACGAGGTTGTCGACGCGCTGTACGCCTACGGAATCGACTCGGGGCAAGCGTTCCAGATTCAAGACGATGTGTTGGACCTCACCGTTCCCAGCGACCAACTCGGCAAGCAGCGCGGGTCGGATCTGGTCGAAAACAAAGAGACGTTGATTACGCTGCACGCTCGCCAGCAGGGCGTTGACGTCGACAACTTAGTCGACACCGACCGCGTTGACGACGTGACCGAAGCCGAAATCGACGAAGCGGTCGCAACGCTCGAAGACGCCGGGAGCATCGGGTATGCGCGCAAAAAAGCGACCGCGCTGACCGAACGCAGTAAAAATCAGCTCGCGGTGCTTCCCGACAATGAGGCACGCGAACTGCTCGAAGACATCGCGGACTATCTCATCACGCGCGGCTACTGAGGC
>LKMS01000019.1 GCA_001563965.1 Haloferacaceae archaeon PL-Br10_E2g29
ATGCCGACGCCACTGCAGCCCGACGACGACGTTGTCGAGACCGTCAACCGGATGAAAAACACCGTGCAGGTTCGCTCGCGCGACCGCCGGACGTTCCACACCCGAGTCGGCGCGGACGACATGCCGGCCGACGAAATCGCCGACAACATCGACGTCATCATCCGCCGGCTTGAAGCGAACCTCGAAAAAGGGCCACTCAATCTTGACTCGGTCTACGTCAAGACGACGATGGGACCAGCCGTTGAGGTGAGCGCCTAATGAGCCAGAGCGAATCCGTCCGTAAGACCGAGACGATTCCCCAGTGGAAACAGGCAGAGGTCGACGAACTCGTCGAGTTTATCTCGAGTTACGAGTCGGTCGGTATCGTCGGCGTCGAAGGCATTCCAAGCCGACAGCTGCAGGCGATGCGCCGCGATCTTCACGGCAGTGCAGCCGTCCGAATGAGCCGGAACACGCTCGTCGAACGCGCACTCGGCGAGGTCAACGAAGGCGTCGAACAGCTTACCGAGTTCGTCGCCGGACAGGTTGCGCTAATCGGAACCAACGACAACCCATTCGGGCTGTTCAAACAGCTCGAAGCCTCGAAAACGCCCGCCCCGATCAACGCGGGCGAGGTCGCGCCAAACGACATCGTCATCCCCGAGGGTGACACCGGTGTCGACCCCGGCCCGTTCGTTGGTGAACTCCAACAGGCCGGTGCGGACGCACGCATTCAAGAGGGCTCGATCAAGGTGCTTTCGGACAGCGTTGTCCTCGAAGCGGGCGGCGTTGTCGACCAACAGCTTGTTGGCGTACTCGGCGAACTCGGCATCGAGCCGAAAGAGGTCGGACTCGACCTCAAACAGGTGTATTCGGAGGGCGTGCTGTTTTCGCCGGACGAACTCGCCATCGATATCGACGAGTACCGCGCGGACATTCAGACGGCCGCGGCGGCAGGTCGAAACCTCTCGATCAACGCCGTCTACCCGACCGTCCAGACCGCGCCAGCGCTCATCGCGAAGGCAACGGCCAACGCCAAATCCGTCGCGCTCGCCGGCGCCGTCGAGAGCCCGGACGTGCTGGGCGACCTCGTTGGCAAGGCCGACGGACAGGTCCGTGCCCTTGTCGGACAGATCGACGACCCAGAGGCGCTTCCTGAGGAACTCCGCGATATCGCCGACGAAGCCGACGCAGCCGACGAGGCTACAGACGCGGACGACGCAGCAGACGAACAGACAGACGAAGAACCCGAAGAGGTCGAGGCAGATGCCGACGACGATGAAGACGACGGCGACGCCCTTGGAACCCTCTTCTAACCCACACTGGAGATTACAACAATGGAATACGTTTACGCAGCACTAATCCTGAACGAGGCCGGCGAAGAGCTCAACGAAGACAACATCACCGCAGTTCTCGACGCAGCAGGCGTCGATGTCGAAGAATCCCGCGTCAAGGCGCTTGTCGCCGCACTCGAGGATGTCGACATCGAGGAAGCCATCGAGACGGCCGCTGCCGTGCCCGCCGCAGGCGGCGCAGCAGCAGCCGGTGCGGCCGACACCGCTGACGACGGCGACGACGCTGAAGAAGCCGACGAGGCCGACGCAGCCGAGGAAGAAGAGGAAGACGAGGACGACGAGGCAGACGGTGAGGGCCTCGGCAACCTCTTCGGCTAACTCGCGCGTCTCGACAGCCAAGATATTTTTTGCACACTCAACCGTCGAGCACCAGCAGTGTGTTTTTTCGGAGTCGATTCGATCACCAAGGTGACGAACGCGAACGCAACTTCCGTACGTCCACAGTTTTAAATCCGAACGGGTCGCCAGCGCGGTCCAATGACGTTGATGGCGGTCGGAGGTGTCGCCTGTGTGCCGACCGTACAGGACTGTGTTCCGACAACACTCGCCACTGGTGGGTTCGGGCTGTCGTTTACCCTCTCGTTTCTGTTGTTCGCGGCCGGCGGGGTTGCACTCGGCACGCTCAGCGGCCTCATTCCCGGCCTCCACGCCAACAATTTTGCCCTGCTCTTGGCCGCAACCGCCCCATCGATTCCGGCCCCGCCGCTGCTCGTCGGCGTCGCCATGCTCACCGCTGGCGTCGTCCACACGTTTCTCGATATCGTCCCCGCGCTGGCGCTTGGCGTTCCCGATGCCGCAATGGCAATCGCCGCACTTCCCGGCCACCGCCTCGTGCTTGCGGGTCGCGGCCGCGAGGCGTTACGGCTCTCGGCGGTCGGCAGTGCGCTTGCGGTCGTGATTGCGGTTCCGCTGGCGATTCCAATTACGTGGTTTATGCTTCAGAGTTATCCGACGATTCGGGCGAATCTTTGGATCGTCCTCGGCGGAGTCGTGCTCTTTCTCGTACTCACCGAGTCGTCGCCCGCGGCGGCAGTCGGCGGCCTGTTTTCGTTTCTGCTCGCGGCCGTGTTGGGCTGGTTCACACTCGACGTGAGTTTTGAGGCACCACTCGGGTCGGGGAGCATGTTGACACCGCTGCTCACCGGGCTGTTCGGTGCGCCGATTCTCATTGATGCGATGGGCGGTGACGGCGTCCCGCCGCAGGCGGACGCCCGACTGACAATGAAACGGACGGATCTCGCACTCACCGCCAGTGCGGGCTCGGTTGCCGGCGCAATCGTCGGCTATCTTCCCGGCATTTCGTCGGCCATCGCTTCGGTGATGGCGTTACCCGCGGTACCGAACCGCGATGTCGATCGGGGGTTCGTTGTCACCACCAGCGGAGCCAACACGGCCAACACGGTATTTGCATTATTCGCGTTAATCGCCCTTGGAACGCCGCGAACGGGCGTGATGGTCGCGATTGATCGAACACAGGTGCCGCTCGAACTCGCGGTGTTGCTGCCGGCGGTTCTGGTCGGCGCGGCCTGTGGGTTTGTGTTGGTTATCCTCGTTGGCGACGCGTATCTCCGGACGGTCGGCAACATGGCGTACACACGGATGTCGATTGTGCTGTTGGTGTTTCTCGCGGGGCTCTCGTTTGCGCTGACCGGCGCATTCGGCGTGCTTGTTTTTGTGGTTGCAGCGGTGATCGGGTTGGTGCCGACCCGGTTCGGCGCGCGCCGGGTACACCTGATGGGCGTGTTGATTGGGCCGCTGATGCTCTGAGTGGTGTTGATCGACGGCGACCCGAGACCGTGGCGGCGCGCTCGCCGGCCGGTGAAAGACAATCGTTAAAAGCCGCGCGGCGGTCAGTACGGGTATGAGCGAGTCGACACAGAAAGCCGATCGGCAGTGCGTCTCCTGTGGCATCAACGTCTCGGGAATGAACGCTGCCTCCTTTCGTTGTCCAGAGTGCGGCACCGACATCCACCGCTGTGCGAAGTGCCGCAAGCAGAGCAACCTGTATGAGTGTCCCGACTGCAGTTTCATGGGGCCATAACCATGGGGAAAGTTGCCGCCAAAATGAAGGTCATGCCGTCCAGTCCGGACATCGACCTCGATGAACTGCAAGAGAAACTCGAGGCCTCGCTGCCGGAGGGTGCGCAGATCAACGGCTTCGAACGCGACAACGTCGCATTCGGCCTCGTTGCGCTGCTGCCAACCGTTCTCGTCGCCGACGGCGCGGGCGGTACCGAAGTCGTCGAAGAGGCGTTTTCCGGTGTCGAAGGCGTCGAAAGCGTTGCCGTCGAAAACGTCGGCCGGATCTAAGGCTGCCACCGTGTCGCGTTTTTATGCAGGTGAGAACGCTAAATAGTCAGTGAGAATGCAGTTCGGTAGTGTGTGCGTCCTACAAAGTTATTTACTTATTGCTCCGCTACGGAGCGATATGACTAACTCACTCGCCGAGATGTTGCGGTCGGATATGGAGTGCGAGGGTCTTATCGAATGTTTTCACGGGCTCAAAGCACTCGACAAGCAGTGTTTTGAGGTGCTCGTCACCACCGACAATCCGCTCACGGTTGACGACCTCGCAGAGACCGTCGACCGGGAGCGCTCGACCGTGTACCGGGCAGTTCAACGATTATTGGGCGCGGGGCTGATCGAAAAAGAACAGATCAACTACGAACAAGGTGGCTACTACCACGTCTACAAGCCCGTCGATCCGAAGAAAATCCGCGGCGACATGCAGCGGATGCTCAACGACTGGTATGCCAAAATGGGGCAACTCATTCAGGAGTTCGAAGACAAGTACGCCGCAGCCGACGACGCGGCTGTCACCGTAGAAAGCTAGCTGCGACCGACGGCCCGGAGTACCTTACCACACGTCGAGAATCGCAACGTCGAAACTGAGTGTTTTGCCGGCGAGCTCGTGGTTGAAGTCGACAACGACCGCGTCGTCACGGATAGCCGTCACGTCTCCGTGGAGCCCGTTTTGTGCATGAACGTGCATACCGACCTCCGGTTGACTGCCGACCATTCGCTCGAACGTTTCGGGGTTGTACTCGCGAACCCGTTCCTCGTCGAACCCGCCGTAGGCTTCCTCGGGTGAAATCGTGAGCGTCGTCGTCTCGCCGGCCGCACAGCCGAGTACGCCGGATTCGAGGCCCTCGATCACCTCGCCGTCGCCAACCCTGAACGACAGCGACGAGTAATCGCTCTCGTCGGTTCCCTGTGCTGCGACGAGTCCGTGTTCCTTGGCGACCTGGTACCGCGAGGTATCAAAAACGGTGCCATCGTCGAACGAACCGACGTACTCGATAACGACGGTGTCGCCTTCGGTGATTGCCATATGAGGGGCTCATGGCAGCGACCTAATAAGCGTGACCGTTGGGCGTTGATGTCGTGGCCCCTCCCGATTGCGACGAGTTAGGCGCCTTCGACGAGTCGTCTGAGCTGTTCGGGCGGAACGGCGCCACGGGCGGCGTGGCCATCGTAGCCGAACGTCGGGACGCCCGTGATGCCGGCGCGTTGGGCCGCCGTGAACGCCTCATCGAGTTTCGTCCGGTGTTCGTCATCGTCGAGCACCGCGCTGATCTCGTCCGGATCGATGTCGACGTCGGCGGCGAGTTCGCGGAGCACTGCTTTCTCGCCGATGTCTCGTCCGTCCACCCAGAGCGCCTCGAAAATCGCCGCATCGAACGCCAGCCACGTCTCGTAGGGATACTGTTCGAACACGTGATAGCTGGCCAGTTGTGCCGGGAGCGAGTCGACCTCGATTGCGAGATCGAGTGCCATGTCGACGTCGTACTGCGCTTGGAGCCGCTGAACCGAGGCTTTGGCCTGGTCGAAGTAGGCGTCGTCCTTGCCGTCGTCGACCGAGTGGTCGATCTCGCCGTCAGCGGTGCGTTTGTCGCGTCTAAGGTCGAACGGCCGCCACTCGATTTTCAGCGGCTGCTCGCGGTCGGCCTGATACCGCGAGAGCGACTCGCGGCCGAGGTAACAAAACGGGCAGACGTAATCCGAGTAGACGATAATCGGTTCGGCTGTGGATGTGTCGCCGGCTGTCGCGTCCATACCGTCTGTTGGTTCTCCGGCCGCAAAAGTAGGCCGGTGCGAAGCACCCACCCGGTCGTTTCTTACGAGTGGCTGGCCAACTTGGCGTCGATGCTCCAGCGAATTCGCGAAGCCGGTCCGGGCCTGCTCGTTCCACTGGCGTGGCTGTTCGTCGCGCTGGCCGAGCGGGGAATCGTGGCCAGTCGGTCGATGTTTATCGCCCATCTGGTGATGGCCGCGTTCATCACGTTCTTTTTACTCACCGGCTGGTCCGAGATGAAATCTGGCGCGCTCGCCGGCTGGCGTGCCGTGATGGTCGTTGGGCTCGGCCTCACGCTGGCCGGGATTGGCGGCTTTCTGCTCGGGTCGACCCCGTTGCTCGCAACGAGTCTGGTTGGCTGGATGGTGCTGCCGGTTGCCGGTCTCGTCTACACCGGTCGGCTCTGTTCGGCGGCGGCGTGGCTTTACGTCGGCAGCGCCGCGGTTGCGACGGTCGGTGCCGTCGTCTATGTCGGTGGCATGGTTGGTGGGTCGGCGGCGGCCGTACTCGTTGGGATTGTGTTGGTTGGCATCGGCCAGACGATCGGAATCGTCGACGCAGTGTTGCGCTTTTGAGTAGCGATTGCGACTCGGTAAGCACAGAACCGCGATGACGACACGGATACAGAAATGACGGCGATGACGACACGGATGGGTGAGTTGAATAAGATGATCGCTCCCGAGCGTTGCCCGCGGGAGTGTTCGCCCAAAATGCGGTAGACAGAGATTCGAGCCCACTCGCTTCCGTTGGTCGCTTCCTCTTCGAATCTCCTCCGCCGCAGCAACCGCTCGCAGGCGGTGTTCGCAGTAGAACGCGGTGGGACAGGGATTCGAACCCTGGAGGCCAAAGGCCACCTGCTTTCAAGGCAGGCGCAATAGTCCACTCTGCCATCCCACCAGTCTGTCGCCGGAGCGGTCGCACTTTGTCCGCCGGCTGTAGTTCATGTATGCGAACTCTTGAGCGTATCGTTCTCAGTGACTCAACAGCCACCGGTCGGCCTCACTCGGTGTCAGCGACAAGCCTCGTCCCCTCGTCGGTGTCGACGACATCGAGACCGTACTCGTGGACGAACGTTGCCGTGTACTCGGGGACGATCCGTTCGGCACGGAATCGCGAGCGAAGCATCGGAACCAGCGTCAGCAGGTCGTCGCCGGTTTCGACCGTCGGTGACAGCGGGAGAAAGCCGGTCGTCAGCCCGGCGTCGGCGGCGCGGTCGGCAAGTCGCTGCTGTTCGAGCCCCGCAAACACCTCGGCGAAATCGATCGGTTCGGTAAAGCCCGCATAGTAGGCTTCTCCCTCGGGCGCGGGGCCGATGACGACCTCGTTCGTCCGGAGTTTCATCGCCGCCGAGTCGATGGCGAGGCGGGTCAAAAACGGCGCATTCCCCCGGATGATCGCGACCGAGTTCGCCTCTTCGACCTCCAACAGGTGCGTGGCCGTGTTGCCCACCCGCGCCGAAACCGTCGAGCCGACCTGCGGTTCGAACCGCGCTGCCGACACGTCGTCAAGGGTTTCGGCCGCCAGCGCGCGCAACTCGGCGACGGGTTCGGTGTCGGTTTGGTACGCCGCGGGAAGCTGATCGGATTCGGGATAGTTGACCAACAGCTCGCCGCCCGAGCGTTCGACCGCCCGGAAGGAGTCGCGGAGCATCGCCTCGTAGAGTTCGGTCGCCTCGGCTGCCGACAGCGGGCTTGTTTCGGGCAACGCTGGAAGTACCAGTCCCTGACGTGGGGGAAACGCGAGTACGACAATAACAGTCATAACCGCCTCTCGGGGTGGCGGCATCTTGAACGCGATGATACCGGGTTGCGAAGAGACTCGATGCAGCACGAACCCACCCGCACTTGCTCGCCGTGTCGCCGCCGCGTCGAGTGCGTCGGGTCACACGCAAGCCAGCGAACGGGCTCAGCGGCTCTGTCGGCCTTTCGTCTGGCGGTAATCGCGCGAGAACACGTTGTTCATCACGTGCTGGACAAACGCCTCGCTGTCGGCGTCGGTCTGGCGGTCGAGTTCGAGCATTGGAACGAGTTCGAAGCCACGGCCGCGAACCGTCGTCGCGTGCTCCGTGTCGATGTCGAAGCTGTCGGGCCGGCGAGTGGTGTACTCGATCGCCATCGATTCGAGCACGCGCTGGCCGATTGGGACGAGAATCTGGGGGTTGATCATCCGAATTTCGGCATTGAGATACGGCTCGCAGGAGTCGATTTCCGTGTCGCTTGGCGGTCGTTCGGGGTGTCGACATCGGGTGAGATACGTACAGTAGGCGTTCTGGATATCGGGCTCAGCGGCATCGGGTTCCGAACGGACAAAACCGAGATCCCCGAGAATCGACTGAAGGCGCTCGCCTGCTGCGTCTCCGGTAAACGGAATTCCCGTCTCGTCGGCACCGGCGTGCGGTCGTTCGGCAATAAAGAGGAACTCGCCGCCGACGTCACCGTAGCCGTGGACGACGTTCTCGCGAACCTCACAGAGTCCCGGACAGTTCGTACACTGCTCGTCCATGCCAAACGGGTTGTCGAGTTCGGGCTGATGGGCGTCCACGGTCACTGTTGGCGCGGTATCGGCAAAACAGTACGGATGGGGTGACTGAGACCCGGGTGAGTCATCTTCACCAACAACCGACGTTAGTCGCGCCTACAATCCTGCAAGAACGACCGCCGTTTCGGCGACCTCCATAATCTCCTCTTCATACACGGTCACGACGTAGAGCAAAAACAGCGCAATCGAGTTATACAAGCCGTGAACGAGGGCGACGACGGTGAGATTGCCCGTCCACTCGTAGAGTCCGCCGAACACCAGCGACCCACCGAAAATCACCGTCAGCGCGAGCGATATTTCGGCGGCACCGGCGGCTCCAAGTCCGTACGCCGGCAGGTGAATCAGCGCAAATACGACGCTGGCAATGCCGATTGCAGCCGGCGCGCTGAACGATTCGCGGAGTCGTGTCTGGATTACACCACGATAGAGCAACTCCTCGAACGGGCCGACGATGAAAATCATGATGGGAATGAGATAGAGATAGAATGTCGGATCGATCGCGTCGATTTCGGCGATTGCGTGCGGCGATGACTCGATTTCGAGCACCATGCCGAACAGGTTGACGACGATGCTCACCGCGAACACCGCAAACGGTCCGGCGAGAACAACGAGCCACTCTTTGAGCGACGGCCAGCGGATAGTGACGTACGAGAGGCGGCGACCGGTCGCCCAGAGATACCCGATCGCGATTCCACCCATAATCACCAGTTGGCCGAGTACGAGTTCAAGCGTGATGAGTGCCAGCGCCGACTCCGGCAACGGAACGGACAGCACCTGAAGCACACTGATCAGCCCGATAATGACGATGAGCGACATCACAACGGTCCCAAACCCGAGGCCAACGGCGACTGCGACCGACCAGAGTTTCCCCCGGGAGGAAGACAGACCGATTATGCCGTCGTTCGACTCGTCTCGCTTGGCGGTAACGATTTGGCCGTCGTCCGTGACTGCGCCGACCGGGAGTTCATCCGCTGTGTCGGCCGCGTGGTCAGCCGTGTTCGGGGACGACGTCGTGTTGTCACCGGTCGTCGCTGCCACGTCGGCCTCTGTCGGCTTCGCTGCGTTGGTTTCAGCTGTCGATTCCTCGTCGCCATCGCGGCCAGATTCGTTGGTGTCGTCGCGATTGCTCATCGATCGACCTCACCGACTCGGGAAGGGCCCGTTCGACGGCCGATTCGGTCCGAAGCCGATGCTGTCGGCGACAGCTGCCGACAACGACTGGAGGACTGACGCATACGAGTAGCTAGTGGATCGAGCGCGAAAAACGCTCGTATTCGTGTTATCTGGAAGGTTTTTTGAACGATCAACAGCTTGCCGGGCTGTTCTCACGTCTCGCTCAGACGGCCCCAAACGCGACGGCTGCCCACGCGACCGTGACGACGATTCCAAGACCGAACAGTCCGTAGTTCACGGCCATGTTGTCCGCGCGGGTCAGCGAAAACGAGAACGTCCGCTGGAGCGGCCAGAGGTAGTTGACACCGGCGTAGGTCAGCGTATCACCCAGCAGATGGGCAAACACCGTGAGAAAGCCGAGCAGGAAGCCGAACGTGATGAGGCTCACACCGGCAACGCTGAACGCACCCTCCAGAACGACGCCAGCGAGCGCAAACAGCCCGCCAATGAGCACGGCAAACAACAGCGAGTGGGTCAGCCCACGGTGTTCGATCACCGGTAGTCGGTGGTCGATGTCGGGGAGCATCGCCAACCAGAGCATGACGGCACCGGTCAACAGTGCGGTTTCGGGTTCACCCACACTCACCAGCCAGTAGCCAACCGGCGCAAAGACGAGCAACGAGACGCCGATGTGACCCTTGCGGTACATACCACCGATTCGACACCGCCCCTCAAAACGCTTGATACCTGTGTTCGTCAGTCGGAACCACCCGGACAGCCGCGTCGACACCGATCGTGAACGACACAGACGAGCACCCTCAGCCGTGAAGAGCGCCCACACCACGCGGTTTTTGACCCGTGGCGCCCACATGTTGGTATGGTCGCGGAGACACTCGGTGGACTGCTCGAGGTGTTCGGGCCGTTCGTGATCCCGGTTGCCCTTTTTGCTGGTGGGCTCATTGGCTATCTGGTGTTAGTCGCGCTCTCGCGAGCGCGTGCGGACTGAAATTCCCAAGACCGTGGGGAGATGACACGATTTAACTGGCTCCGCGTTCAACATCGCCTGTGTCAGAAGAATCAGGGAGGAAAAACCTCCGCATGCCCGACGAGAACCAGATGTTCGCAGTCGTCACCGACATGCTCGGTGCAGGCCGGGTTCGACTCCGCTGTAACGACGGAAAAGAACGGATGGGCCGGATTCCCGGCCGAATGCGCTTTCGAACCTGGATCAACGAAGACGACGTCGTGATCATCGAGCCGTGGGACTGGCAGGACGAAAAGGCCGACGTCGAGTGGCGCTACGACAGCCAAGACGCCGACCAACTCCGCCGCGAAGGCCACATCGACTGAGCTGCGTCGGTTCCGGTTCTCCCATCGGTTTGTTCCCGCATGTCGCGAGTGCCAACCGTGGCGCTCGGTATGCGTGCGAGATAACTGCCGTTTCTGACCGTGTGTCGTGAGTAACTCGCTCCAGCGCCGAGAGCCACACAGTCGTATCGGACGAGTCGATCGGCTCGCGATGTCGACTCAGTCGGCGTTTGATGGGTCGTCGACTTTCCGAACGTAGCGATCGTACGCCGAAATGAACTCCTCGTCACCTTCTTCGGCAGCCTCCCACTCGACGAGTCCGCGCTCCTTGCGAGTTCCGGGAATCGTGTTGTCAAAAAACAGCGCGAGCAACCCGCCAACGGCCATGCCGGTCGAGCCGATGACGAAGATCGTCGTTGCCACCGCGTCGGTGCCGAGCACGGGTCCGAACAGCGCCACCTCGCGCAGTCCCGCAGCCAGCGTCTCGACGTCGCCAACGTTGTCCATGTAGGTCGGAACCGCCAGCCCGGCGAACAACGAGATGCCGAGTACGAAGAGGTTGCGCTGGGATTCGAGATCGACGAACTTCAGATTCGCGAGCCCGACCGCGACGATCTGGCCGAACATCGCAATGTACAGTCCGCCGATGATCGGACTCGGAATCGAAGCGACAAGCGCACCCCAGTAGCCAATAAATCCGGCGATCAACATGACGACCGCACCGAGTTGCACGACGTAGCGCGAGGCAACTCCGGTGAGGCCGATTGCACCGATGTTTTCGGAGTACGATGTCGAACCACCGGTTCCCATGACGCCCGAAAAGACGTTCATCAGCCCCTCCATACCGATGCCGTGGTCGATTCGTTTCGCACTCGGCGCGGCGGCACCCGAGAGCCGCGCGACCGCGTAGTAGTCGCCAAGGCTCTCGACGATCGAGGCGGCAACGCCAGCAAGAATCCCGATGACGAACGCCGCGGTGACCGCCGGCATTCCCCACTGGAACGGGGTGATCGGTAGGATCAACGAGGCCTCGGCCGCGTCGCTGAGATCGACGAAGCCGGGATCTGCGGGCGCGTAAACGCCCGAAACCGAGAGGCCGAGTGCGACGAGGTAAGCGGCGACAATGCCGAGCAGGATGGGAAACAGTTTGAATAGCCGATTGGTTTTGATGTACTGCGAGAACAACGCGATCAGTCCGAGCGTCAGCCCGACCAACGCCCAATCTTGATCCGGCGAGACCACATCAGGAGCATTGAACAGCGACAGCCCGATGAGCGCGATTGTCGGCGCGATAACGACCGGCGACAAGAACCGTTTGAGCCGCCCGACGAGGCCGAAGTAGCCGATGGCGACCTGGACGAACGCCGCTACAATGATCGCACCCTGCAACTGCAACAGCGCGGCCTGCCACGCCTCTCCCGCGGGGTTCGTCGCTTGGACGACACCGATCACCGCGAGCGCGGGCGCGAGCAGCGAGAACGGCGCGCCCTGGACGATCGGGTAGCGGTTGCCGAACGTGGTCTGCGCCAGCGTCGCCACCCCGGAGACGACAAAGAACGTCCCGATGAACCGCGGCCACAGCTCTTCGGGCATGCCGAGTGCGCCCGCAAGAATAAGCGGGACCGCGATGTTGGCCCCGACCATCGTGAGGTAATGTTGGATTCCAAGAAAGATCGAGGTTCCGATTGGTGGTTTGTCATCTATTCCGTAGCGAACGAGTGATGATTCGTCACTGCTCATCGTGTTCCCTGCATTGTTTCAGCACATTCTCACCGCCGTATAGAACCTGTCGATTTCTGCAACCGGCCAGGTTCGATGCAGCGTACCACACGGCCAACATGCCATCGAAAACAGTCTTACGACTGGTCGGTTTGGAAGGTCGTCAACGACTTCCGCGTCGGTAACGCGGTCATTGCGCCCGTCTCGGTCGTCGTTAGCGCGGCAACGGCATTGCCCTGTTCGACGGCCGCGGCAAGCGATTCGCCCGCCGCGAGTGATGCAAGTGCGCCGGCGGTGAAGCCGTCGCCCGCACCGGTCGTGTCGACCGGTTCGACTGCATAGCCCGCGTGTCGGGCCGTTTGTGGCTCGCCGGTTTCGTTCCACGGCGCGTCGGGCGTCGCGTACGCAAGCGCTCCCTCACTTCCGAGTGTGACCATGACGGTGTGTGGGCCTGCGGCCGCGACCGACGCCGCCACTGCTTCCGGTGGCTGGTCGGTGTCGAACTCGGTCGCCGCAAGGTCGTCATCGGTGACTTTGGCGACATCTGTGAGCGAGAGTGCGGTCGACAGCGAGTCCGCATAATCGAAGTCGGTCCAGAGTTCCGGCCGGGCGTTTGGATCGAACGAGACGGTCGCGCCGGCCTCGCGGGCCGCTCGTGCGAGGTCGAACGTTGCCGTCCGCGCGGGGTCGTCGGCGAGCGTCACCCCGCCGAAATGAACCCACGAAACGTCCGAGAGCAGGTCGCTGTCGACGCGGCCGGGATCCAATCGGGTGTCGGCGCTCGTGGTTCGGTGAAAACTGAACTCGCGTTCGGCATCCCTGCCGAGGCTGACGAATGCCAGCCCGGTTTTTGCATCCGGATCCTGTTCGATGAGCGCATCCGAGAGCCCCGCATCCACGAGCGTGTCAACGAGAAAGTCGCCGAACGGGTCGTCGCCGACGCGTGTCCAAAACCGGACGGATGTGTCGAGTCGCGAGAGGCCGACGGCCACGTTTGCGGGTGCACCACCGGGTCGTCGCCGAAAGCTGTCGACCGATTTGAGCGGCCCGCGCTGTTCAGGGAGGAAGTCGATCAGCGTCTCGCCACAGACGAGAATCGTCGTCATGATCATCGATTGGTCACGGGGCACTTTAGCTACATGGGGGCCGTCGATGGCAATCGCACCGCCTGCGATGTCTGAACTGTTGACAGTTCGAGTTGCGGGCCGTACGGCAAGAGAAATTCGAAGGACAAACAGGAGAATCCCGTATAAACAGACAAACAGATGAAGATACTTCCATTCAATAAAAATTATACTGAGTAAAAACGTAATCTATTCATAATAGTAAATCATTGTGTAGCGTATGAAGACGGAACCAAAAAAGGCGCACGAATACCGCATTCTTCGGAAGATGAACAATCAAAATGCGATATGCGTCCTCGCTCCCTCGGCTAACCGAGTGTTCCAAGTCGTCGAGTTCGAAGACGACACCCTCCGTGACGAGCTTTCGGGACTCGACCCCGGGAAGTTAGTCGAACTGAAACTCGAACGGGTTGGGAACCGTTCGAACGTCTGGCGGGCAAACTGGCCCGAAAACGTCCAGTCGCTCATCGCCAGTCGCTAGCGGTTGGCGTCGAACAGGATGTTCGCTCTGAATGGTACTTTCGCCTCGTGACGCGCCACATTCGCCGCCGCAGACGAGAAATGAAACAGATCCCGTTGCTTATCAGTGGGCGAGGCGTCAGTCACAACTGATGTCTGTACGCCGTTTCGTTCGTGGCCGGATCGAGTGGGACGATCTCGAACATCTCGTCCGCAGCATTGCCGACCGATACGACCGCGAGACGGTTCGCGCCGAATTTCTCGACGCCGACAACTGGCTGTCGACACCCGTCGTGATCGACGACGACCTGTTCGTCAAAATCATTAGCCAGCAAAACACGCTCGTACACGCGTTTTTTACCACCGGCCGGAATCTCGGGGCGTTTTCCAGCGGCACCGAGGGCTTTTTCGAGTCGTTTCAGAGCCCCGCCGAAATGGCACACCACGAGTTGGAGTCGACTCACGCCATCCGCGAACTCGGACTCAACGCCCCCGAACCGATCGAAGCGTTCGAGCTCGGCGACTACGGCGTCGTCGTCTTCGAGTATCTTCCGGATTTCACCACACTCGACGCGTTCGATCCCGCAGCGAACAGCGACATTCCACGCCAGCTGTTTGCGTCGCTCGCGACGCTCCACGGCGCGAAGATGGCCCACGGCGACCTGCGAGCCGAAAACGTGCTCATTTTTGAGGGAGCGCTCTACTTTATTGATGCAACCAGCGTCGACGCGAGCAACTCGGCGATTCAGTCGTACGACCTCGCCTGCGGACTCGCCGCGCTCGAACCGCTGATCGGCCCTCGGGCGACCGTCGATGCGGCGGCCGACGCGTACTCGGTTCAGTCGTTGCTCAGAGCCGTCGACTTTCTCGATTTCGTCGCCATCCGTCCCGACCACGATTTTGTGGCAGGCGCGCTCAAAAGCGAGATCGAAAAACGGGCGACCGACAGCCAACGCAACGCGTAGCCACAGTTCAGTCCGCTGCCGATGGCGACGCCGCAAGATCGTCGAGTGCGGCGTCGATCACCGTCGCCTCGACAAGCGCGCGGGTTTCGGTGAGCGGGTCGTCGGCCGCCGCCAACACGCTTTGGCTGCGTTCGTGAAGCCTGGTTTCGAGCGCTCGCTGGTCAGGTGCAGCCTTGGTTTCGGTAAGCATCGCCTCGAAATCCTCGCGCAGATCGAACGAGGCGTAGGCGACGTTGCAGCGCGAAAGCGGATGGTGTCCCATCTCGAGGGCGAGATCACAGACGAGTTCCCAGTCATCCGCGCAGAACTGAATCGTCACGGGGCCGACGATGTCCTGCCACGCGATCGGACCGCTGTTTTTCATCAGCGTGACCGCCCGCGGCGGCACCTCAATTCGACTATGGGTCTGGGGATTCCCACAGAGACAACACGGAGTGTCGGTTCGCCCAGTATACATACCAGTTCTTGGATCTCGGCGGTTATGTGGCTTTGGCCGGCCGGTGGGAAACACCAATACGTCGTGGGCCCCATGTTCATGTA
>LKMS01000020.1 GCA_001563965.1 Haloferacaceae archaeon PL-Br10_E2g29
GAGCAGACCGCTGGCGACGACGCTCACGCGAACGAGTCGGCCGCCCTGCCAGCGGGCCTCTCGATCCGATTTTTTCGGGTTGTCGGCGTCGATGTCGGCGTCAAACACGTCGTTGACGCCGTACAACAGGACGTTTGCTGGCACGAGAAAGTACGCAAACAACACGATGCCCGCGAGGCCGAACAGCTCGGAGACGGTGGTCGCGGCGGCCGCCACACCGACGACGACCGGGCCGGCCAGATAGAACCAAAACCGCGGCCGCGAGAGCGTCACCAGATACCGAAGCTGCGCGGACAGATTGCCGCCGGCCGCCGTCGCTCCGTCGCGCCCCACGTGCATCATCACTCCCCGACGACTTCGGCCGTGTGTTGGCCGCTGATCAGACACATTGGAACGCCGATGCCGGGAGTCGTGTACGAGCCGGTGAAGTAGAGGCCGTCGACTTTTGCGGACTTTCGCGAGGGGCGAAAGAGCGCGGTCTGTCGGAGGGTGTGTGCCATGCCGAGCGCGGTTCCGTGCATCGAGTTGTAGCGCTCGGTGAAGTCGTCGACACAGAAGGATTTCTCGTAGACGATCCGGTCGCGCAGGTCGACGCCGGTGTTTGTGGCGATGTCGTCGAGCACGCGTTCGCGGAACGTCTCGCGTATTTCGGGCGTGTCTTGGAGGTTCGCCGCAATCGGGACGAGCGCGAACAGGTTGCTGTGGCCCTCGGGTGCAACGCTGTCGTCGGTTTGGGAGGGAACACAGAGGTAGTACGCCGGATCGTCGGGCCACGCCGGGTCGTCAAAAATCGTCTCGAAGTGGTCGCTCCAGTCGGTCGGCAACACGAGTGTGTGGTGTTCGAGCGGGTCGACGTTGCCCTCGACGCCCAGATACAACAGATACGCCGACGGTGCGTAGGTGCGGCTCTCCCAGTAGTTCTCGCTGTACTGGCGTTTCTCGGGCGGCAGCAGTTCCTGTTCGGTGTGGGCGTAGTCGGCGTTCGAGACGACGTAGTCGGCGAGATACTCCTCGCCGTGTTCGGTTCGCACCGCAAACGCGCCTTTGCGGCCGGCGATTTCGGTCACCGGCTGGTCGGTAACGTACTCGACGCCGAGTTCGGTGCCGAGGTCGACCATTCCCTCGACGAGCGCGCGGATGCCGCCGTCGGGGTAGTAGACGCCCATGTTGAAATCGACGTGGCTCATCAGGTTGTAGAGCGCGGGCGTGTTGGTCGGCGCGCCGCCCAAAAAGACGAGCGTGTACTGCATGATCTGCTGGAGTTTGGGGTGCTCGAAGTAGTCCTCGACGTGGCCCTGCATTGTTCCGATGAGCGACAGCCCCCACGAGTACCGCAGCACGTCGGTGTCGATGTAGTCGCGCAGTCGGGGGCGGTCCTCGTAGACGAAGTGTTCCATTCCCACGTTGTAGGTGTACTCGGATTTGTCGAGATACCGTCCGAGCGCGTCACCTGCGCCGGGTTCATACCCTTCGAAGGTTTCTTTGTTGGCTTCGAGGTCGGGAACCATGTCGACGCGGTCGCCGTCTTTGAAAAAAATGCGGTAGTGCGGGTCGAGTCGCGAGAGGGTGTAGTACTCCTCGGGACGCCGTCCGAAATGACCGAAAAACCGCTCGAACACGTCGGGCATGAGGTACCACGAGGGGCCCATGTCGAACGTGAATCCCTCAGCGGAGAGTTCGCTGGCGCGGCCGCCGAGCTGTTCGTTCTTTTCGACGACCGTGACGTTCGCACCGGCATCGGCGAGATAACACGCCGTCGAGAGCCCGCCGAAGCCGCTGCCGATGACGACAATATCGTCGCCATCGACGGGGATATCGCCCTCGTATCGGCCCTCGTTGCCACCATGGATTCCTGCGGAGTCTTCTGAGACGGTGACCATTCGTATGCGTAGTACGGTCGACACGGACATAAAAGAACGGACTTCGAAACCTTGAGACCGCAGGGTGGTCACCCAGCGCGGTTGGACACGAGTTGGGGTTGGATCCGTCTCGAATCGCGCTCGCCGACTGGTGATAGTGATGTTTGCCGACTGGTGACAGTGGTGCCGTACCAAGGGAGTGAGTAGACACGGCTCTATACCCCGGCGTCGAAAAAGAAACATGGTACATGTAGGCGAATCCGCGCCGGATTTCACGGTTCCACGTGCAGGGGGCGCAGCATACAATGACGTCGAACCGTTTACCCTGTCGGACGCATTCGGTGGGGGCCCCATCGTTCTTGCGTTCTTTCCGGCCGTCTTCACCAGCGGCTGTACCGAGGAAATGTGTACATTCCGCGACTCGATGGCCGCATTCAACGAGCTTGACACACAGGTGTTTGGGATCAGTGTCGACCTCCCGTTCGCGCAAAACGAGTGGATCCAGAAACATCGGCTTTCGTTCCCACTGCTTTCGGATTGGGACCATACGGTGATTCGACAGTATGGTGTCGTCTACGAGGACATGTATGGGCTGATTGAGGCAGCACAACGAAGCGTATTTGTTCTCGACAGTGCGGGAACGGTGACCGACAAATGGGTTCGCGAGGGCGACAACCCCGATTTCGACGAACTCGTTCGTGAGATTCAAACAGAAGTACAGAACGCGGTGTCGTCATAATCAGAGGGTCGGTTCTTCGAACTATCAACGACAACGCCGACGCGACTGACAGCGACCCCGACTCGGTCGGTCACGACGCCAAGTAAGTTGGTCACGACGCCGGCTCAGAGAACGTGCTCAACGCGGTCACCAACCGCGAGATCCGCAGCGACCGCGGGCGTTAGGTTCCAGACCGAATCGAGAAAGTTGATGCGGTAGCTTGCAGGGCCGTTGCGGTCGAGGTCGGCCGCGCGTTCGCCGACAACGCCGAACGCCAGCGTGCCGTGAAGCGCCGCCGTCAGCGGGTCGTCGACGCTCGCACAGAACGTCGTGAGCGTGCTGCCGAGCAGACAGCCGGTGCCGACGACCTCGCCCATCATTTCGTGGCCCGCGCTGACGCGGTAGGCCCCTTGGCCGTCGGCGACAACGTCGGTGACCCCCGAGGCGACAACGACGGTGTCGGCCGAGTCGGCAAGCGCCCGCGCAGTCGCCGCAATGTCGTCGTACTCGCCGACCGATTCGACGCCTTTGACCTCGGCTTCCGCCCCGGCGAGCGCGCTGATCTCGCCGTAGTTGCCTTTGATTGCCGCGAAGTCGACTTCGCGGAGGAGGCTCTCCATAACCTCGGTTCGGGTCGGTGTCGCGCCCATTCCGACCGGATCGAGCACGACGGGCACGCCGAGTTCGTTGGCTTTTCGCCCCGTGTTGTGCAGCGCTGCGATGTTCGACTCGCTCATGCGACCGGTGTTGAGCAGGACGCCGCCGGCGAGTTCGGCCATCTCGGGGGCCTCGTCGGGCGCATCCGACATCACCGGGAGCGCGCCCCAATGGAGCGTGATCTGGGCGAGATCGTTTTTTGTGACCTCGTTGGTGAGGTGTTGGACGAGCGGTTCGACCTCGCGGATGGCCGCGAGCGACGCAGACAGCGCGTCGGCCGAAACCGTCGGCCGGGCGTTACTCATCGGCGACGACCTCCCCGTCCACACCGACAGCAGCATTGCCGTCCGTGCCGTTCGCGTCATCCGCGCCGTCGTCACCGGATTCCGCCGCGTCGTGACCGACAACGGCCGCCCGAAGCGCCTTCGCGGCGGCCGTTGGGTCGTCCGCTGCCGTGATCGCGCTGATGACCGCAACCGACGTTGCACCCGCGTCGATCGCGTCGGCGGCGTTTTCGGGCGTGATGCCACCGATGGCGACGACCGGGATTTTCACCGACTCAACGATGTTGGCGAGTTGTTCGAGGCCGAGGCCGTCGGCAGCGGTGTCGGCGTCGGGTTTCGAGGTTGTCCCGTAGATTGCGCCGACGCCGAGGTAGTCCGCGCCGCTGATCGCGGCCAGCCGGGCCTCCGAAACCGTCGACACCGAGACGCCGATCGTCGCGTGGTCGCCAAGAATCTCGCGAGCGGCCGAAACCGGGAGATCCGACTGGCCGAGGTGGACGCCGTCGGCGTCGATCGCCACCGCGAGATCGACCCGGTCGTTGACGAGGAGGTCGACGCCGGCGTCGGCGGTCGCCTCGCGGAGCCGCTCGCCCAGCTCGTAGCGCTCGCGCGCCGATCGGTTCTTTTCGCGAAGCTGTACCACATCAATGTCGCCCCCAATGGCTGCATCGACGATTTCGTCGGTCGAGCGGCCCGCCGACAACGACGCTTGGGTGACGAGATAGGTTCGCCACTGGTCGGGATTCATGGGTTGTATTTTGTGGTGTTCCGTAAGCCGTTTGCGGTCGCGCTCGCCGTGCGTGGCGAGAGGATCGCTCTCGACCGAGTGCGAAGCCAACAACCTCGCTCCCGACGAGCGCAAAACCAACAGCCACTACACGCCCGGAACGCCGAGAAAGGGTATGGCCGGGCTCCTCGCAAAACTGTATGCCGCGTTGGCAACCCAGTTGGCCCGGCTGGGGATTATCGAGCGCAAGCGGCTGGACGCGACCGTCGACCTCGCGTGGCCCCGCGTGGTCACGGGGTTTGCGATCATGTCGAAACAGACCGCCGATCTGGCGATGGTCGGCATCGTTCTCGGCGCACCCGCGGTGGCCGGACTGGCGTTTGCGGGCGCGTACTGGACGGTCGGCAAGTTCGTCGCCATCGGGCTGGCCGGCGGCACGGTCAGTCTCGTCTCGCAGAACTACGGCGGCGGCGACGCCGACCGAGCGGCGCTCATCGTCAAACAGAGCGTCTGGGCCGCCCTCGCGCTCGCCCTGCCGGTCGTTCTCTTCTATGTCGCCTTCGCGGACACACTCATCGGGCTGTTGAGCAGCGACCCGGTCGCCATCGGCCACGGGACGGTGTATCTCGTTATCGTCGCGCCCGCACTGGGTTTTGAGTTTCTCAATATGATCGCCAGCCGAACCTACGCGGGCGTCGGCGACACGTTCACGCCAATGGTGATTCGTGCCGGCGGCGCGATCCTCAACGTCGTGATCAGCGCCACCCTGATTTTCGGTGCGGGCATGGGTGTCGCCGGCGCGGCAATCGGCACGACCGTCTCGATTATCGCGATCACGCTGGTGTTCTCGTGGGGAATGGTCGGCCGAAGTTATGCCGGTCGCGGCGCGAGTCCGGTCGCGATTTCGCGGCGTGGCCCACAGGTCGACCGCGAACTCATGGGCCAGCTCGTTTCGGTGTCGACGCCGCTGATCGCCCGCCGACTCGTCGAGGGGCTGGTGACGTTTCCGTTGTTGGCCATCGCCGACACCTTCGGGTCGGAGGCGGTCGCCGCGCTCGAAGTCGGCCGTCGCGTCCGGAATCTCGCCAACAGCACGAGTTGGGGGCTCTCGATAGCCTCCAGCACGCTCGTCGGCCAGGCGCTCGGCGCGGGCCAGGAGGCCGACGCGACGGCCTACGGCAGCCAGATTATCTCGCTCGCGCTCGTGGTTCACGTCGTCATCGCGGCGGGCGTTATCGCCGCGGCCGAGCCGATTGCGACGGTGTTCGTCGACGATCCCGCGGCGCTGGCGCTCGCCACCGCGTTCGTGACCGTTTCAGCGATTAGTCTCGTCGCGCTCGGCCTTGATGGCGCGACGACGGGTGCGCTGCGCGGCGCGGGCGACACGCGAGTTCCGTTTTACGCCTCGCTGGTCGGTCTCTACGTGTTTGCGCTGCCGGTGGCGTATCTGGGAACGCTGACGCCGCTTGGCATCTGGGGGCTGTATCTCGCGCTCATCGTCGAAACCGCGGTGCCCGCGAGCATCACGCTCTGGCGGTTCCGCAGCGGTCGCTGGCAGGCGATCAGCCGGAACTACCGACCACCGACAGCCGAGTAGCGTCCCGCATTCGTCGGTTACCACCACCGAGACGCAAACCGGCAGACCGAGTCGTTTTGTGCGAACCTGTAACAACGTTCAATACCCCCGGCGGTGTAGCACCACAATGGATTATGGATATTACTGATATTGTTGTCGAGGAGTTCGTCAGGGTCGATGTCGACGAACGGCTGGCCAAAGTTCGCGCGAAGTTCGAGCAGGCGAACCCGAAGGGTGTGATCGTCACCGACGACGGCGAGTTCGCGGGGGTGATCGGCGAATCCGAACTCGTCAAATCACGCATCAAGGACGATACGAAAGCCAGCGTGCTCATGACCGGCGCGCCGCGTATCGACCACCACGAAGACATCCGCGAGGTCGCCCGCCTCCTGGTCGAAGGCGACGTGAGTGTCGCCCCCGTCTTCCGTGGCGACGTGCTTGCGGGCATCATCACGACCGACGCAATTCTCGCCGCGGTTCTCGAACACCTCGACGCGCTCACCGTCGAGCAGATCTACAGCGACGATGTCATCCACCTCTCTACCGAGGCGACCGTGGGCCAGGCGATCAACAACCTTCGCGAACACGGCATTTCGCGACTCCCGATCGTCAACCCAAAAACGGATCGCCTCGCTGGCGTTATCACCACCCACGACATCGTCGATTTCGTTGTTCGCGACCACGAGCGTCAACACAAAGGCGACCGCAGTGGCGACCGCGACCGCATGCTTGACCTGCCGGTCGACAACCTGATGACGAGTCCGGTGTTGACCGTCCATCCCGAAGAAACCGTTCAGACGGCCGTCGAACGCATGTTCGACCGCGGCATTTCGGGGCTCATCGTCACCGAAGACGGTGCCGACGACACCGTTGTCGGCGTGCTCACCAAAACCGACGTGCTGCGGGCGCTGACGTTCACCGAGGAGGAGTCGATGGACGTTCAGATCACGAACGTTGCGCTCTTGGACACGATCGACCGCGCCGAAATCGTCGAATCGATCACGCAGGTCGTCGACAAATACCAGCGGATGAACGTGATCCACGCACACGTCCGATTCCACGAACACAAGGAGAAACTCCGGGGAACGCCACTGATCCAGAGCCAGATCCGTCTTCGAACCAGCCACGGCCAGCTAGCCGGCTCGGGCGAGGGCTACGGCGCGAATCACGCGTTCCACGTCGCACTCGACAAACTCGAACGCAACGTGCTCGAACTCAAAGGCATCAACGCCGACGAGGAGTACCGCGGCCAGCTGCTCCGTAAACTCAACGAGATGTGAGCAAGCGGCGTCGACTGACTCTCGACCCCTCTCTGCGTGATTTTTTGTAGCCCTGCCAGCGACAGCACCGCGATTACGGCTTCACGTACTGATAGCCGTCGGCCTGCAACTGCACCACGTGGCCGACACCCGAGGAAACGATCTCTGTGTCGTCGAGAAGCACCGATTCGTCGACACCGGCGGCACGGAGCGTGTTCCGACACTGTCTGAACGTCACGCCTCGCGCGGCCAACGCCGCGATACGTTCGGCCTGTGGCGACCCGGTTCTGAGCAATGTGAGTCCACCGCTGTTGGCGACGAGGACGACGTTTGCCACCGAAACCGTGTCGTCATCGAGCAGGTTTGCGATGTTGTTGCAGACCCGGTCGTGCATCGCCGGCTCGTCGGTCGTATGATGAAAAACGACGTTCATGCGTCGACAACGCGCCGGGCAATAAAATACGTCCGGGGCGCCGCACAAAACGGTGTGCCGACTGCTGCAGATCACCGACGCTTAGAACGCATCCGTGTCATCGACGCCGGCATCGGTGATCCGGAACGTCGCCGTCTCGCCGGCGGCTTTCGCGCGGTGTTTTTCGAGCGTTGCCCGACGGTTGCCGCCGCGAAACCGATCGAGTCGGACGACGACGCCGGTCCAGTGTTCGAGCGTATGGCCGCCGAGCGCCCGAACCCGCTCGCTGTCGGGGTCGGTGTACACCTGATTCGTGATGACGACCGCCAGATCGTGTTTGCGTGCCAACGAGAGCAGCTGGGTGATCTGTCGGGCGACCGCCCGCAGCGAGTCGCCGCCTTCGACGTCCTCGGTTCGGTTGAGTCGATAAAAACCGGTCGCGCTGTCAAGCACCATCAGATCGACGCGGTCAGCGAACTCGGCGGCATCGCGAACCGCCTCGTTCTGTTCGTCGAAATCCAGCGCGTCGGTGATGATGAGCCGCGAGGCGACGTCCTCGACCGGTTCGTCGGTTCGTGCGGTGATGAGTTGGCGAAAGCGGTCGATCGAGAGCCCTTCGGTGTCGATGTAGAGCGCATTGCCGCCGTCGATGGCGATCCCGACGGCTGCCGACAGCGCGATGTTGGTTTTGCCCGCCGCGGGCGGGCCGTACAGCTGCGAGACCGTCCCGCGCTCGAAGCCGCCGCCAAGGAGTGTATCGAGGCTGTCGCAGCCGGTCGGAACGGGGTCGCTCATACGTACTGCTACACCGGTTTCGGCAAAAGTACCTCGGTTGGTCGTGCTGCGCTGGCGGTGTTGTTCACCGTGGTGTCGATGACACCACGAGGGTTCACGCAGAGGTTCGTGAAACCGTCGCAAAAACGCCAGGAGAGGGATTTGAACCACGGTCACTCCGCTCGCTACACTCGCTTCGTTCCCTGATTCAAATCCTCTCAGTCACCGTTTTCGGATCAACAGTACTCGCAGCGCGATGAAACGCGCTGCTTGTGGATGTTGATCCTCAAAACGCCAGGAGAGGGATTTGAACCCCCGATCCCAAAGGGAACACGCTTTCCAGGCGTGCGCCTTACCACTCGGCCATCCTGGCTCAATTACGCCTACCCCGCTGCTGATTGTAAACGTGTTGGTCGGCGATGGCTCAAAACCCACTGACACCGATGAAAGCGGGTCGAGACCCCGAAATATTTGCCCGGTCGGCCCCACTGAACGGTATCAGCGACACCGACTCTCCAGCCGACGACAGCGAACCGAGCCGAGGACTGACCGACCGACTCACCCGGCGACGACTCCTCCTTGGAGCCGGCGGCGTCGTCGGGCTTCTCGCTGCAGGCGGGCTCTACGTGAGCCGCGAACTCGACGGCGATTTCGGCGGCTACACCGCACCAGACGACCAGCCAACGCTCTCGGTTCGCGGCCAGCTCGACGGCGACACGAAATCGCCACAGGCCGAACGCGAGGGCGACTGGTCGTTCGACGGCGACGAACTGTTCGTCTTCGTCCACGGTTTCGACACCGACGCGATCGGTGCGCGCGATCAGGCGGCCACCGCCCAAATCGGTCTTGCGGATCTGCGACCAACCCCCGTCGTCGCCTACAGTTGGGAGTCGGAACTCGACTGGGAGGACGCCAAACAGAACGCCGATAGAGCGGCCGAGCCGCTGGCCGACTGGCTCGTCGAGTGGGCCGATGAGGATGGCCGACCGGTTCATTTGCTCGGCTACTCGCTCGGCGCACGCGTCTGTCTCGAGGCGCTCGGCCAACTCACCGATGACGAGCGCAGTGACGTGGTCGCGTCTCTCTCGCTACTCGGCGGCGCGGTTCCCCACGACAGCGTCGTCAGCGACGGTCGCTACGGGCCGGTGATCGACGACGCCGACCCGGCGGTGACCAACTTCCATAGCCGAAACGACCGGGTGCTCGGCTGGGTGTACCGACTCTCTGATCGAACTCGCGCCGTGGGCCACGACGGCATCAGCGATCGCGACGCGGCCCCCGCCGGCTACCACGATGTCAACGTAACCGACGCCGTCGCGGATCACTACTCGTACTTTCAGCCCGGCGAAGGCTGTCTGCCACAGGTCGTCGACTCGCTCGACTAGTTCCGCTGCACGGGCTTCGGCGCGTCGTCACCGTCCGACGGCCGCCAACCGCGGCTCAACCGTGTACGACACCGTCGCGACGACGGCCGCGATGAGCAAACCGATCGCAGCCAGTCCAACCCATCCGATCGGGAGCGACCCGAAAAGAATCAGATACCCCTGCGCGAGGACGACGAACGTCATCCCGCCGACGATCCCCCAGAGCAGACTCGATTTCGTTCGACGGTTCACAGCGAGGGTGCGACGGCCGATTTGATAAATTTCGTGGTCGACGTCGCGACCGGTGTGGGGCGGAGCGGTTCGCGCGAATACAACTTACTCCAAGACGTCGACCGCGTAGCCCGCTTCGCGGAGCGTCGCCAGCAGTTCCTCAGCGTGGTCGCGACCGTGGGTTTCGAGATCGATTTCGACGGAGGTGTCGCTCATCCCGATTTTGCGGGAGGTTCGTTCGTGGTGAATCTCGTAAATGTTCGCCTGTTTCTCGGCAATGATTTCAATCAACCCCTCCAGCGCACCGGGATGATCCGGCAGCACGGTGCGGATTTTGAGATACCGGCCCAACTGCACCATCCCGCGGAGAATCACCGTGGTCAGCACGTTCATATCGATGTTGCCGCCGCAGAGCGCCGGCACGATCACCTCACCCTCGTCGTACGCGAACCCGTCTTCGAGCACCGCGGCGAGCGCGACCGCTCCTGCGCCTTCGACGAGCGTTTTGCTCCGTTCGAGCAACAGCGTCAGCGCGAGCGCAATCTCCTCGTCGGAGACGGTGACGACTTCGTCGACGCGTTGTTGAATCACCGCGAATGGGCGCTCGCCGACCGAGCGGGTGGCGATGCCGTCGGCGACGGTCTTGACGCTGTCGCGCGACTGAACCGTCCCCTGTTCGAGCGAGTCGATCACGCTGGCGGCCCCCTCGGCCTGGACGCCGATAACGCGCACATCGGGCCGTGTGGCCTTGATTGCAGTCGCGATGCCGGCGATGAGCCCACCACCACCGATCGGAACGACAACGGTGTCGACAGCGGGGCATTGTTCGAGGATTTCGAGGCCGATCGTCCCCTGGCCGGCCATCACCGCCTCGTCGTCAAAGGCGTGGACGTAGGTTCGATCCTCGTCGCGTTCGATCTCGTGCGCTCGCGTCTGGGCCTCCTCGTAGTCGACGCCGTGGAGGACGACGCGACCACCGTAGCTGCGGGTGGCTTTGACCTTCGAGATCGGCGCGTGTTCGGGCATAACGATTGTCGCGTCGACGCCGGCGCGGGTGGCCGCAAGCGCGACACCCTGTGCGTGGTTTCCCGCACTCGCGGTGACGACACCGGCGGCCTGTTCGGCGGCCGACAGCGTCATAATGCGGTTGAGCGCGCCGCGAATCTTGAACGACCCAGTCCGCTGGAAGTTCTCCAGTTTGAGCGAGACTTCCGCGCCGGTACGTGCCGAAAACGTGTGAGAGTACTCCATCGGCGTACATCGGACGACCTCCGAAAGGCGTGGGCGGGCGGCCTCAATGGCCGACAACGAGAGCATACACTGTTTCATTTCAGCGGCTGCTAATCGGTTTCGGTGCTCGAAAGAGACCTTCGGCTACGCAGGCGAAAACGTTGGAAAGGGGGAAAGGGGAATGCACGCGTGTAACGTGCAAGCGTTATTTTGCCCCCGGAGTATAAAAATATACGGCACACGGAGTGAAAGTGAAAATCGCAATCAAGCGTGGGGGTAGATGGGTTGTCAGACGGGTGTCGGTCACGGGTCATCTGGCTGTGACTTGGTGACGATTCGCACGTCAGCTGACCGACGGTACGTTTCGGCTCGGTCGGCAAACGAGTCGCCTGGGGGCCACAGCTGATTCGAGCCAGTCTGGTCGACAGTCGAAACTGCCGCCGAATCGATTCCGAGCCGTGAGGGCTCGCCGATGTAGACGGATGCGGTGTCGATACCATCCAGTTCGGTGGCGATGTGGTCGATCCCGTCGTCAACACCGTCCACGGTATCTCCGTCGCCGTCAACCGGAACCGACACCCGGACGTAGAGGCCGCGGTCGACACCCTCGTAGGCGTCAAGTCGATCGGTTTCGGGCGTTTCGAGCAGGCGGCCGGCGACCCGGTCGCCGGGGACGAGCGTTGGATACCGTCCGTCGATCCGCTGAAGCCCGAGACAGACCGCCGAACCGAGAAACCGATACGTATCAAGCAGATTCGCGACGTGCGCCTCATCGGTCAGCGTCCCGTACACGAAAACGACGTCGCTGGCGGCGGCCGACTCGCCGGATTGGATGGTTCGCCCCGCGAACTCGTCAGGAGAGTGGTCGGTCATGACTCGAATGTGTCGGCCGCTGACGACACGCTTGCATCGGCCGCTGTCGAGTCGGTTGCCTCCCACTCCTCCACCGCGTCGATCGCCTCACAGCCGATGGCGACCGTGTCAGAATCGAGGTCACTCTCGCGGAGATCCCGTCGCGTGTACCACTCCCACACCGACGGGTCGGCCTCGCCGTCGGCGGGATCGATCTCGCGGCTGTCGACGGCCCCAAAGTAGATGTGGTCGATATGTTGGTGGCCCACCCGACCGTCGGGATGGATGTTGATATCGTACAACAGCATGTGGGCGGGTTGCGGAAGCACCTCACCGGCCGGCGGGTCGATAGCGGCCGTTTCGCGGAGCAGCGTCGGCTCAAGGCCAGTCTCCTCGCGAACCTCGCGGCGGCCCGCACGGTGGGGCAGTTCGTCGCGGTCGACGTGGCCACCCGGCGGAATCCGGATCCCAAGTCGATCGTGGTGATGAAGCGCCGTCGCCCCGTCGTTGACGATGTAGACCGTCGCGGTGAAATGCCGTGTCGTCTCCATGGGCGACGCTCGATGGCGACGCTCTTGGTGGTTGCGGAACCGAAAAGATGGGTCGATCTCGACCCGGCAGATCGAAGTGAAAACGATGGAGAGCCGTTCAGATGGTCGACTGGGCGTCGTCGGCGTCGAGCAACTCGTGGTAGCGGTTGCGGATCGTCACCTCGGAGATGTTGGCGACCTCGCTGACGCGACTCTGGGTCACCTTCTGGTTGGTGAGCAGTGAGGCGGCGTAAATCGAGGCGGCCGCGAGGCCGACGGGCGACTTGCCGCTGTGGACGCCTTGGGCTTTTGCCGTCGACAACAGCTGTCGAGCCCGGCGTTCGGCCTCGTCGCTCAGCGAGAGATCCGAGGCGAACCGCGGCACGTACTGCTCGGGGTCGGCGGGCTTGATTTCGAGCGATAGCTCGCGGGCGACGTAGCGGTAGGTACGGGCGATCTCGTCTTTTTCGACCCGCGAGACGGTGGTGAGTTCGTCGAGGCTACGCGGCGTGCCGGCCTGTCGGGCCGCGGCGTACAGCGACGCGGTGGCGACACCCTCGATCGAGCGCCCCGGCAGCAGATCGTCGTCGAGCGCGCGGCGGTAGATGACCGATGCGGTTTCGCGAACCGTATCGGGCAGTCCAAGCGCGCTGGCCATGCGGTCGATTTCGCCGAGCGCCTGTTTGAGGTTGCGTTCTTTGCTGTCGCGCGTGCGGAACCGCTCGTTCCACGTGCGAAGCCGCTGCATCTTCTCGCGTTGCCGCGAGGACAACGACTTGCCGTAGGCGTCGCGATCCTGCCAGCCGATGTTGGTGCTCAGCCCCTTGTCGTGCATCATTTTCGTCGTCGGTGCGCCAACACGGGATTTGCGATCCTTCTCGTTGCTGTCGAAGGCGCGCCACTCGGGGCCGTGGTCTATCTCATCTTCTTGGACGACGAGCCCACACTCGCGACACACCGTTTCGCCGTGTTCGGTGTCGGTCGCGAGTTGGCCGCTACACTCCGGACAGCGGAGGTTTTCAGCTGGCCGGTCGGTCCGCTCGTCGGATCGGTCACGGCGTCGGGTGTGCTCGTCGGTAAACGTCCGGACGTTATCGCTCATGATGGGGGGGTGAAATCGTGCGAGAGACGGGACTCTCGCGGCAGTATCTCAGTGGAACACTAGACGGGTTGGAGTCTCTTAATAATACCCCATTATTTCAGATTATATATGGCCGAAAAATACGAGACGTGAACGGGGTGAAAAGTCGTCTCACGACCCCGATCCTGTCGGGTGGTTTTTACTGGTCCTGTCGCGCTGTTTCAACGGTCCGGATTCGGCAGTCGGACTGCCGGCACCGACGAGTGGCTGGATCGAAACGCTTACTCTCAGTCCGTGGTTCGACCCGTGTATGAGCGATTCGCCTGTCGATCCCGCGGCGGTCGAACACGTCGCCGAGCTCGCCCGGGTCGATCTCGATGAGGAGGAACTCACCGAGTTCGCCGCACAGTTCGCCGAGATCCTCAAGTACTTCGAAGCACTTGACGAGGTTCCCGCGGTCGACGCCGAGCCGGAACTGGTCAACGTCATGCGCACCGACGCGGTTCGAGACGGGCTCACCCAGGAGGAAGCCCTCCGCAACGCCCCCGAAACCGAGGACGGCTTTTTCAAAGGGCCGACCGTCTCATGAGCGGAACCAGTGACGGAATCGACGCCGATCCGTACAACATCTTTGTCACCGAAACACCCGACGCAGAGCTCGTTGGGAGCGACGGTGACACTCCCGCAGACGACGGTCTGTTGGCCGGCAAAACCATCGCAATCAAGGACAATATTTCGACGAAGGGAATTCCCACCACGTGTGGCTCGGCGATGCTCGCGGAGTACGTTTCGCCGTACAATGCGACCGTCGTCGACCGCATTGCCGACGCGGGCGCGACGCTCGTCGGCAAGGCCAACATGGATGAGTTCGGCATGGGCGGCACCACCGAAACCAGCGCCTTCGGCCCCGTCGTCAACCCGGTTGCCCCCGACCACGTTCCCGGTGGCTCCTCGGGTGGGTCGGCCGCGGCCGTTGCCGCCGGCGTCGCCGACCTCGCACTCGGCACCGACACGGGCGGCTCGGTGCGAAACCCCGCCGCGTTCTGTGGTGTTGTCGGCATCAAACCGACCTACGGGTTGGTCTCGCGGTACGGCATCGTCGCCTACGCCAACAGCCTCGAACAGGTCGGCCCGCTGGCACACACGGTCGAAGAGGCCGCCCTATTGCTCGACGTCATCGCGGGAGCCGACCCACGTGACGCGACAACCAACGACGCTGGCGACGCTTCGACCTACGCCGCCGCGGCCGACGGCGACGTCGACGGCCTCACCATCGGCGTTATCTCGAATCTGATCGACGGCGCGGACGACGCCGTCGTCGAACAGTTCGAAGCGACCATTTCCGACCTCGAATCACAGGGAGCCGAACTCACCGAGGTGTCGCTCGACTCGCTCGAACACGCCGTCCAGGCGTACTACGTGATCGCCATGTCCGAAGCCTCCTCGAACCTCGCACGGTTCGACGGCGTTCGCTACGGCCCGAAAACCGACGCCGAGGGCAACTGGAACGAGTCGTTCGCCGCCGTCCGCGAGGCGGGCTTCGGTCCGGAGGTAAAACGCCGAATCCTGCTCGGCACCTACGCACTCTCGGCGGGCTA
>LKMS01000021.1 GCA_001563965.1 Haloferacaceae archaeon PL-Br10_E2g29
GGTTCGAACGTACAGAACTCGCTGGCGCGCTCGCGGTGGGCGGCGATGGCAGCCGCAAACAGCTGTCTGCGTTCGCCCGGACTGGCGGCATCGAATATCGTCATACGGGCAGTCCGACCGGCCGGTGGAAAAATCACTCGGCCGGTGAGACTGGCGGCTCCGCTTGCCAGTCTGCAACGAGTTTCTCTGCCGCCGCACGGCTCGCAACGATTTCAAAAGCGTATCCACGATCCTCGTCAGCCTGATACAGTTGGTCGAATCGGACGGCGAAATCACCAGGTGCACGCTTGCGAAGCCGGATCGTTGTGTTGCCGTCGACGCTTGTCCACTCGGTGAATGCGTCAGTATCGGTCGTTCGTTCAAACTCCATATCGAGACGAACAGTCGTGAATACTTGCGTTTCCCGGTTGGTGGGGACGGCTATCAGTCTCTCACCTCGGGCGTCTCCAAAGCGTACGTCGTCGCCCGTCGGCAGGTATAATCACCTTCCAGCCAACACACAACCAATGCACGCGGATCGACTTGCGGCCTGCCAACAGCGACTCGCCGACAGTCCGGCGGACGCGGCGGTTTTTGCACCCGGCGCAAACCTCACGTATCTCACCGGCTTCGAAACCGAGGCGAGCGAGCGCGCACTGTTCCTGTTCGTCACAAGCGATGCGGTCGAATTCTTTGTGCCCGAACTGGTCGAAGAGCAGGTTGCGGCGTCGACACCGATCGACCAAATCCGAACCTGGCGCGACGACGAGACTCCACACAAGCCGCTTTCGGCGCTCTGTGCTGATCTCGGTCTCGCTGGCGATGATACACGACTCCTCATCGACGAAACGATGTGGGCACGGTTCACGCATCTGCTTCGCGACGTGTTCCCGCAGGCAACGGTTGGGCTCGCGACCGAACTCATGGCCGAGCTGCGGATTCGCAAGGGTGACACCGAACTCGCCGCGTTGCGTCGGGCGGCTGCGGCGGCCGACACCGCCATGATGCGGCTTCGCGACCGCGGCGACGACCTCGTCGGACTGACCGAATCGGCGGTGGCAACACGGATTGAGACCGAACTCGCCGATGCCGGCGGCGAGTCGCTCTCGTTCGAGCCGATTGTTGCGGCAGGCCCACACGGCGCTCGTCCACACCACACCCACGGCGACCGCGAAATCCGCGCAGGGGAACCGGTCGTGCTTGATTTCGGGTGTCGCATCGACGGCTATCCATCGGATCAGACGCGAACCGTTGTGTTTGGTGGCGAGCCGTCAGCGCGGTTCACACAGGGTCACGAGATCGTTCGTCGCGCTCAGCGTGCGGCGATTGAGCGGGTCGAACCCGGTGTGACCGCCGGCGACGTTGACGAGGCGGCTCGTTCGGTCATTGAGCAAGCCGGCTACGGCGAGCAGTTCATGCATCGAACGGGCCACGGCGTCGGCCTTGCGGTTCACGAGGAACCGGAAATCAGCGCCGGGAACAACCGACGGCTCGAACCGGGTATGGTGTTTTCGGTCGAGCCCGGAGTCTATTGCTCCGGCGAGTTCGGTGTTCGCATCGAAGACCTCGTTGTCGTCACCGAAACCGGCTGTGAGCGGCTGAATACGACGCCGCGCGGGTGGCAATGCGAGTGACCGTTCGGTTACCGCGATGTCGACGACAACGCAACAACGAGCGAGCACGCTCTGCTCGCCGACGCAAACTACACCAAGCGCCGCACACGGCGGCGCAACACTCAAACGCGCCGGCGCGTATCCGGTGATACTGACTGGAGAAACGACGAATGCCGCCAACGCTCATCAACATCGCCGTCGGCGTGCTCATTGGTGTCGCGCTGCTCGGCGCGGCGTTCAATCGCCGCTCGCTGGCCATCGTCGCGCTCGCTGCGGCGGTTCCCGACGCCGACGCGGCCGTAAGCCTCCTTATTCCGGGAACGACCAACGCCCTGTTGCACTCGATTTTCATTCCGCTGCTCGCTGCGGGATTCATCTACTACGACACTGTGGTGCGCGACGACTCGTGGCTTCGTGCGCGGTGGGGCCGGGACGGTGTCCGTGTCGCGTGGGTCGCCCTCGCGGCCTACGCGGTCGCCGGCATCGGCCTCGACCTGTTCAGTCCGGAAGCCGTTGCGGTGTTCTATCCGTTTTCGGGCCGATACTACGCCATCGAGGGTCGGTTCGTCCTCTCGACACAGTCGGGGGTTGTCCAGACCTACATCGAGTTCGCCGACGGCTGGTTTGTTGTCGACTCGCCCGGTACGACGGCGACCCACCACGTCGATTCGTGGGTGAATCCGGCTGGTGAGGAACGCCGACTTCGGCTCATCGAAACCGGCTGGCAGGCCGTGATTGTCATGACCGCGATAGCCGCCGTGCCCGCAAAATGGCTTATCGAACGGAGTGATCGGTAATGCCCTCCTCGATCGTTCATATCGGCTTCGCACTGCTCCTTGCGGTCGGCCTGCTTGGGCGGTACTATGACCGCCGTGCGCTCCTCGTCGTGATCGCGGTCGTCTTGTTTCCCGAACTCGACACGCTTCTCGGCTGGGTGATGGCCGGCGCACACCGAACCGTGTTGCACACGATGCTGACATCGGTGTTCGCCGGCGGCCTGCTGTGGTGGGAGACGCGGCGGTCGAACTCGTGGATTCGCGGCCGCTGGGGCGACTACGGCGTGCACGTCGCGTGGGTTGCGCTGTTCGCCCACACGTTCGCCCATCTCGCACTCGACTGGGCGCATTTGGAGGGAATCAACATTCTCTGGCCGCTCGTCGACCAGTTTGTCCGCCTCGATGGCGAACTGTACTACTCCTCGACCGAGGGGTTCGTCCAGACGTTCGTCGACTTCGACATTGACGAGGAAACCGGCGCGACAGTGGTCGATCCTGGCCAAACGGGCACGACGGCGACGACACACGTGTCGAACCCGGCCCAGCCAACGAGTGACCCCGATCCGGGGCCCGTCAACCGGCAGTTCCCGATCGCGTGGAACGGTTGGCAGCTGTATCTCGTCGTGACGGGAGTGTTTGCGGTGGTCGCAAAACGGCTCCAGACGCCGCGTGTGGAGCGTGACGACTAACGGAAATCGGAACCTGGAAAATCAAACCGGGAAAATCAGTCGTCTGCGTCTGTGTCGTCGGCAGCGCTCTCGCCCTCGTCCTCGTCGTCCGATTCCGCATCCTCATCCTCATCGCCTGCAAGAAGGTCGTAGGTTTCGAGCGTCGATTCGACCTCGTCTACGGTGTACTGATGGTATCGCGCGGTGTCGACGTCGATTGTCGCGAGACCGAGGCCATCGGGTTCGAGCAGTTCGTCGGTCGCATCCGAGAGTGCACCGAGTGCGAGTTCAACCCCCTCCTCAAGCGTAAGCTCCTCATCGTAGCGTTCTTCGAGGTAGGTGCGGATATCCGCGCGGTTCGCGCCGATCGCAAGCGCCTTCCACTCGTAGGGCGTTCCCGAGGGGTCGGTTTCGAACAGGCGCGGCTCGCCGTTTTCGATGCCGCCAACAACGAGTGCGACCCCGAACGGCCGTGCGCCACCGATCTGGGTGTAGCGCTGAATGTAGTCGGTGACTGTTTTCGTGAGCGTCTCGACACCCATCGGCTCGCCATAGCGAAGCCGGTTGACCTGCGCCTGTTGACGCGAGAAGTCGATCAGTTGACGGGCGTCGGCAACGTGGCCCGCCGAGGCGATGCCGATGTGGTCGTCGGCCTTGTGGAGTTTTTCGATGCTCGCGGGCTCCATCAGTGGCGAGTGACTACGTTTGTCGGCGAGCAGCACGACGCCGTCGGCGGTTCGCACGCCGATCGACGCCGACCCGCGCTTGACCGCCTCGCGGGCGTACTCGACCTGGTAGAGCCGGCCGTCCGGCGAGAAGATGGTGATGCCACGGTCGTATGCTTGCTGTTGGGCTTGTCCCTGCATAATTTTCACTCGAAATCGAGTTCCGTCGCACTCACACTGCCCGAGGAAAGCGATATTTCCGCAACATCGTCCCGGCAAATCGCCGGCCGTCGGGCCGCCGCGAAGTCGACGTGTCTCTGCTCAAATAATCCGGTCTGCCGTCCTAAATACCTTTCCTCACAGGCACGAACGGTTCCCGAAATCCCGCGGACGACGAGGCCTACCGGCGCGTCATCGATTCGGTCGACACAGGCCAGCGCAGCGCGGGCGGGCTCTGTCTCGCCGCGTCGAACCCGAATCAACGTCTCACCCGTGCCGTTGTCGAACGAAAAGCCGTAGACGGTCAGATCGCAGTCGGCACTTTTTACATCGCCAAGCAGATTGCCGGCGGCGTACCACAGCGCGCGCTGGAAATCGCCGCGGCTGATCGTCGCCTCGGGGAGTGATTCGATGCCGACCGCGAGATATCGCCAGCGGGGGCGGATATGTTTGGGGAGGTGTTTCATTGGCCCGGTCCCGCGTTGTGCTCGTTACTTTCGTTCTGGGTGTTTTCAGCATCGTCAACGCGTCCAAAACGGACGCCGGGTTCGACGTATGTTTCTGCGGCCCGCTGACGATTTCGCGCGACAATCTCACTCCACGCCCGAAGCCCCGCTCGAATCTGGTCGGCCGAAAATCCGAGCTGCTCGCCGAGCGCACACAGTTCGCGCGGCGCTCGAAGCCCGAAATGCGAGTTCGCGTTTGCGCTCACGACGAACGGGGTGTCGTAGTACTCAACCAGTTCACGGAGTTTCCGAAGCTTTCGAATCGCCTTCACCCGGTTGCCGCCGTGTTCGCGCAGCACGGGGCCGAAATCAAACTCGATGAACACCCGGTTGGTTTTGGCCGCTCGCGCCAACACGTGGTTGATGTCGCCACCGGCTGCCATCGGCCGACTCAGTACGTCGATGCGGTCGGTTTCGACGCAGTAGCGGTTGAGTTCGTCGCTCCCGCCGCAGGCCATGAGCACGGTACAGCGCGGCCGGAAGTTGCCGATGCTGCCGGCGGCCTGTTGTGGCGTGTCGGCGTCGATTTCGATTCCCGAAACGACGTCGATTCCGTAGGTTTCGGCGATCGCGTCGGCGTCGTAGTCGGCGTTTCGGGTGCGAACAATGAGGCCGTCGTAGCCGTAGCGGGCGGCGGTTCGAGCGTGTCGACTCACCGTACTCGAGCCATCTGGATACGCAGAAACCGCCTCGTACATGCGATGACGTTTTGGGCTCACCGGCTTGTCGGTTGCGGTCTAGCCGCCCGTGTCGGGAGTCACCGGCCTCGCGGCGAGCATCGACCGGGCCGCGCCAACGACGAACAACGATCCGGTCACGAGCACACAGTCCGACGGTGCCGCTTGGTCTCGGGCAGTCGTGACCGCGGCGGCAACGTCGTCGCCAACGCTGACACGTTCGTATCCCGCGTTTTCAAACATGCGCGCAAGTGTCGCAGGAGCCGCCGCACGATCAATCGGTGGTTGGCACGTGCGCACAGCGGTGGCTGCCGGCAACGCATCGACCATTGCTGTGTGGGCTTTGTTAGTCATGGCTCCGAAAACGATGTGGAGCGCGTTGTACTCGATGGTTGCGAGTGTCTGCGAAAGTGCTTCGATCGCCTCGGGGTTGTGTGCGCCATCGAGGATGACCAGCGGATCGCGGTCGATCACCTCAAACCGTCCGGGCCAGCGAGCGTTTCGAAGTCCCCGACTGAGTACGTCCGCGTCAATGGAAGCAGCCGAGTCGTCCACCGCCTCACCGCGGTCGTCGCTGTCGACCATCGCGTCTGTGACGACCTGTCCCGAAAGCGCCGTCGCAATCGCGGCATTTCGTGCCTGGTGTGCACCGAGCAACGTGAGCCGAGTTGCGAACGACATCCCGTCGGCAAAGGCCGGATGGTCGATGATCCCCGCGGAAATCTCGATCGAAATGTTCCCCACCATCGAACCGGTTCGGCCCTCGTACTGGGCACTAATATCGGGCTGCTCGTCCGATTCTTCGGGCCCCCCGATCGTCGGCTCCCCGACGGTCAACACGTCATCAGCAGCCACCCGAATCAATGCACGGGTAGTGCCGGTTGCCCCGGTCACAAGTGGTGTCTCACCGCTCGGGGCGACTCCCGCTTGTATCGCCGCAATCTCCGCAACCGTCTCGCCGAGCGCACCCGTATGTTCTAACGAGGCGGTCGTCACACAACTCGCCACGGGGTCGACGATGCTGGTTGCGTCATCCGCACCACCGACGCCGACCTCCAACACGGCGACATCAACCCCTCTGCGAGCGAAATACCAGAGCCCCATCACGGTGATGACTTCGAAAAACGTCGGCGAATTCCCGTCGGCGACTTGCTTGGCGAGCCACGGCTGAATCCGTTCGACATATTCGGCGACTGCGTCTTCAGGGATCGGTTCCCCATCGACGCGAATCCGTTCGTCGAGGGTTTCGAGATGCGGCGACGTGAACAAGCCAACCGAGAAGCCGGCCTCGCGGAGGATCGATTCGGTCAGTTTGGCCGTGCTGCCCTTGCCGTTTGATCCCGCAACTTGGACAAACCGAATGTCGGAACCGGGGTTGCCGAGTTCCGCCCACAGCGCCGCGGCCGACGCTGTCCCCGATCGAGCATCCGAGCGTGGGAGTTCGAACAGCACGCGCTCGGCCTCGTCGTACTCCATACGGATCGACAGCAGTCGTGCGCGTTTATGCGTGACGAACGGACTGTTATCAGTAACAAGCAGCATCAAAAACAGGATGTTGTGTGTTATACCGGCGGCCGTTTCAGGCGTACAAGACGACGGTGCGCAGTGACACCGACGTGTTCTTCGCGGCTCAGCCGAGGATGTACCGAAGTTTCGGGAAGCGCTCGATGAGCGGCTGTCCACCAACGTTCAGCTGCTCGATGTAGTTGTCCGCGCCCAAGATTCGGCCGGCACCCAGCGCGGCGACCGTCACGAAGACGACCGCGTAGATGAGCGTCGAGTCGAACAGCGCAAGCAGTTCGCCCTCCCAGCCGCCAAGGTAGAACAGCATCATCTGAACGGCCCCACCGAATGCAGCCAGTCGAACGAAGCCGCCGGCGATGAGCGCCACACCGATGAGCACCTGCGTCCAGGGCACCATGATGTTTGCCATCTCGACGAACGCAGGTGAGGCCGCCATCGCCCCGTAGAGGCCACTGACTGGGCTCACGGGATCGACGTTAGCAAGGTAGCCACTGGCGTCAAACGCCTCGCCACTGATGACGGCGAACTTATCGAGCCCGGCAAACAGCATCATGCCACCGATCATGAGCCGTAGCAGCACCGCAAACAGCCCCGACAGCGTGTGGGCTTCCCCTTCGAGCGTGATTCCGGCGACCGAGCCACCGAACCGAGTTTCAGTCTTGGTTGACATTGTGATCAGCCTCACTTGAGACGACGGCTCGGAGTGCAATATAAACACGTCCGTTTTTTCAGTTGGTGAGAAACGCGGTGTAAAACCGTGAAGGAATCGGCGTTTCTTTGCGTTATTTCGGCCGCCTCTTATCACAGAACCGAACAGAACGAGCGGCTTCCAGGGACACTCACTGCTGCGTTGCGCCCGGCGAAATGTTTAGGCGCTTGGTAGTCGTCCGTAGTGGTACGCACCCACCATGCCACTGCCAGACGTCTGCGAACAGCCTGATGACTGACAACCATGACTGAGCAACTACATTCACCCCTCTCGAAACGAACCCGACGGGGATACCTCACGGCGGCCGCAACCGTGTCGCTCGCGGCGATGGCGGGCTGTCTCGACGGGCCAACCGATTCGTTCGGCGATGAGGCCGACGATGTCACCGTCGATACCGTCGTCGACGACCTCGCCACGCCGTGGGCGCTGGCGTTTCTCAGCGATACCCAAACTCTCATCACCGAACGCGATTCGGGCCGGCTGCAGCTGGTCGACACCGACGACGAAACCATGTCCACGATCGATGGCACGCCCGATGTCGATGCGGCCGGACAGGGCGGCCTGCTCGATGTCGTACTGCATCCGGCGTATCCCGACGAACCGTGGGTCTATCTCACCTACTCGGTCGCCACCGGTGGCGAAACCGCAACCGAACTGGGTCGTGGCCGGTTCGAGCCCGACGCGGGTGCGCTCACCGAGTTTGAGACGCTGTACACTGCCGATTCGGTCGACTCGAACGCCCACTACGGCTCGCGAATCGTCTTCGATACCGACGAGACGCTCTACATGACCATCGGCGACCGCCAGTCGAAAGAATTTGGCCCCGGCCATTTTTCGCAGGATCTGACGACCGACATCGGCTCAACCCTCCGGTTGGCCGCCGACGGATCGGTGCCCGATGACAACCCGTTTGTCGACGATGCCGACGCAGTCGATGCGCTGTTCAGCTACGGCCACCGCAACGTGCAAGGAATGACGATTCATCCCGAAACCGGCGCGCTCTGGCAGGCCGACCACGGCGAGCGCGATGGCGACGCACTCGTGATCGTCGAGCGGGGCGAAAACCACGGCTGGCCGATCGCGCACTACGGCTGTCAGTACGGCACGGACGACCCGGTCGGCGACGAACCCGGCGAGCGCGACGACGTGGTCGATCCCGTGTATTTCTGGGAGTGCGCAAGCGGCGGGTTTCCGCCGTCCGGCATGACGTTTTACGACGGCCCGATCGACGACTGGCAGGGCGATCTGTTCGTTGGCAACCTCGCCGGCCAGTATCTCGGTCGGTTTTCGGTCGACGGAACCGCTGTCACCGAACGCGAACCGCTGCTCGCCGACCGCGGCTGGCGGATCCGTGACGTTGCCGTCGCCGATGGCGACCTGTACGTCGTCGTCGACGCCGACCCCGCGCCACTCGTTCGGCTGACGCCGACTGCGTAGGACAGCAGTGATTTTTATTATTCGGGGTGTACCTCGCCGCTCGCGCTGCTCGGGAATACAGCGCACGGAGTTAGTACGGTGTTCGCCGGGCGGCCCACAACAAGCCTCCACCAAGACTACTTGCGACCACCACCCAGAAGACAAACTCTGGCGATGGCACAAACAACCCCCGCTGATTGAGCAGGGAGCGACGTAGAACCTCCATCCCGAGGTATCCAAGTGAGATGACGCTACTGTTCATCAGCAGGTATCGCAACCGTTTGGTATGAGAAATACTCTCGGCACAGACAATTCCTCCGATACAGAGTAGCGGAATCGAACCGAAATCGAAAGGGCGGATTACGGCAGGTAACTGCATCCGTGCAACCTGGTACACAAAAACCCCGTAGACCGTTCCGTAGAGCAACTGGCGCTGCCGTATCGAGAGATATGACGGCAGCGAGAGCGACGGCAGGTCGATGGCTGAAAGGGACACATCCGACGAGAATAGACCGCCGACCGGCCCCAACGCGTCTGACCCCGCGAGCAGATGCGTGGCGTAAACGGTGTTTCCGTTGACCCAAATACCGATACCGTCGTACTTCATTTTGGAGTTCAGCAAATTGTCACGGTGGGGCTTTGAGTTCATCCACTGCGCTCGCAATTTGTGCGCGACTTCTCCTGGGTCCCGACCGTGGGTTTTTGCACAATTTTCCGCAATCCGACTGAAGCGACTCGGGGCGCGATCGGACGGTCCCAACCCGTCGAGATTGTGAGTTAGGATTCCCTTTCGGGCCATGTTCCGACTGTGATTCCCGGCGGCTTTGATGAGGCCCACTCTCCCAGATAGTGGTCTGAGATCCCGTTTTTTTCGCTCCTCATTCAATAATCCATGGAGCTTTCGGGAAGTCTTGTCCGCGAGCCTCTTGGCTTCCATCTGAGTAACATGTAATTGTATCTGGTATAATAATTCTGCCCTCTGTATACATCACAACCCGTATATAATATCACATATTGAACATTACAACAGAGAGAAATCAAACGAAATCACCCCGTTCATTTGCTGACTTTCGGCAGTCTTCGTTTCACCTAGTCGTGCCGAAAGCACCGCATTCCGGTGAACACCATCGCCATTCCGTGGTCGTCGGCCGCTGCAATCACGTCCTCGTCGTTGACGCTCCCACCGGGCTGAATCACGGCCGAAACGCCTTCTTCGGCCGCAGCCTCGATTCCATCGGGGAACGGGAAGAACGCATCTGAGGCCATCACGGCTCCCGCTGCAGTTTTGCCCTCTGCGTCACGTCCGGCCTTCTTCCCGGCGAGTTCGACGGCATCGACACGCGAGACTTGGCCAACACCGAGGCCGACCGTCTCGGTTCCCGATGCAAAGACGATGCCGTTGGATTTGACGTGTTTGAGCGTTTTCCACGCGAACGCCATTGTTTCGAGTTCCTCCTGTGTTGGGTCGCGCTCGGTGACGACCTCGAACGCGTCGATTCCGGGACTCGCGAGGTCACGCTGCTGGACAAGCCGCCCGCCAACGATCGGTTTTTCGGCCATTGTTTCGCTGATCTCGTTCAACTGGCCAACGTCGAGCACGCGCAGGTTCTGTTTGTCGGTCAGCACGTCGAGCGCGGCATCGGTGTAGCCCGGGGCAATGACGACCTCTTTGAACGAGTCAACGATCTCTTCGGCTGTTTCGGCGTCGCAGCGGCGGTTGAGCGCGACCACGCCGCCAAAGGCGCTCTTTGGATCGGTTCGCAACGCCTTGTCGTAGGCGTCGGCCAGCGAGTCGGCGACGGCACAGCCCGCCGGATTCGTGTGTTTGATCACCGCGGCGGCGGGCGAGTCAAACTCCTTGATGAGGTTGAGCGCGCCGTCGGCATCATTGTAGTTGTTGTAGCTGAGCGCTTTTGCGCCCTCGTTCAGCTGGTCGGCGGCGACGACGTTGGCCTCCTCGCAGGCGGTGTCGGCGTAGACTGCCGCGTCCTGATGGGGATTTTCGCCGTACCGGAGCGTGTCGGCGAGGTCGTCGGAGACGACGCGCCGCTGGGGGAACTCCCCACCCGTGTCGCCCGCGATTTCGACGCGGCCGGTGTCGTGATCGACCGACAGCTGGTTTTCAGCAGCCCACCGGACGGCCCGCGGGTAGGCGGTGAACTCTGCTTCGTACAGCACCCGCTTTTTGAGATCGCCAGTCGTGTCGTCCTCGTACACGGGCACGGCTTCTTGCGTGACGATCGGGCCGGCGTCGACGGCTTCGGTGACGACGTGAACGGTACAGCCGGTCATTCGGACGCCAGCATCGAGCACCTGCTCGTGGGCATCCATGCCGGGAAACGCCGGCAGCAACGAGGGATGGATGTTGAGCGTGAGCGGTGTGTTCTCGATGAACGTCTCGGTCAGCACGCGCATGTAGCCGTCGAGACAGACGAGATCGAAATCGTAGCCCGAGAGCGTGTTGAGAATTCGTTGTTCGTGTGCCGCCCGTGACTCACCCTCGTTGCGGGTGACGACTTCGGTGGGAATGCCACGTTCGGAGGCGGCCTCGATGACCGGCGCGCCTTCGGTGTTGGTGAGGACGATGCCGAGTTCGGCTCCACCGGGGGCTCGATCGGCGAGATGTAACAGGTTACGGCCACGGTTGCTGGCCAGACCGGCGATTTTGCACATATCTCTCGCTTTCCGGCAGGCCGAAAAACAGTTGCGGTCGGGCCGTGGTGTTGTACACGAATACGGATAGATTCCGCGTGTTTCACCGTCAAGAACCCGAGCCCTATACACCGAAGTGGTGGTTTTTGCGATCGGCCGGCCACTTCATCGACACGCTTTTGCGAGTTCCACGGGCAGGCTTCGGTATGACTGACCTTCCGCGTGCGGACCCGCTGTCTGCGGTGTCGCCACTCGATGGGCGGTACGTCGGGCGAACCGCGCCACTATCACCCTACGCCAGTGAATCAGCGCTCATGCGGGCACGTGTCCGCGTCGAGGCCGACTACCTGTGTGCGCTTGCGTCGCTGCGGGCGATCCCACTCGACCTCTCCGCAGCTAAGCAGGCGGCCATCCGCGACACATACGAGACGTTCGACGCTGAAGACGCCCGGCTGATCAAAGCGCTCGAAGTCGAAGGAGCCGCCGGCTACAGCGCGACCAACCACGACGTGAAAGCCATCGAGTACTTTCTGCGCATTCGACTGGCCGAAGCCGACGCGATCGACGACGCTGAGTCGCTCTATCCGTGGATTCATTTCGGTTTGACGAGCGAGGACGTCAACAACCTTGCCCACCGCCTGTTGGTTTCGGGTGCAGTCGACGAGGTGTTGCTTCCGGCGCTCGGCAACATTCGCAACGTACTCACCGACCTCGCTCACGAGCACCGCGATCTGTCAATGCTGGCGCGAACGCACGGACAGCCGGCGACGCCGACAACGTTCGGCAAGGAACTCGCCGTCTACGCTGCTCGCCTTGGAACCACGATGGGTCGCGTTCGACGGGCGACCGACAGGTTGTCGGGCAAACTGGCCGGTGCATCTGGAACCTACGCCGCCCATCACGCCGCCTATCCCGACGTCGACTGGCAAGCGTTTTCGCGCCGGTTCGTCGCGGACCTCGGGTTCGATCACACCGCGTTGACGACGCAGGTCAACCCGTGTGATGATCTGGCGGCCGTGTTCGACGCGCTCCGCGGGACAAACAACGTCCTCATCGATATGGATCGCGACATGTGGCTCTACATTTCGGATCGGTATCTCGGCCAACGCGCGACTGCGGGCGAAACCGGCTCGTCGACGATGCCGCACAAAGTGAACCCCATCGATTTCGAAAACAGCGAGGGCAATCTCTCGAAGGCGAATGCGGACCTCACCTTTCTCGCCGACTACATCACGACCTCCCGACTCCAACGAGATCTCTCGGATTCGACGGTCAAACGCACCATCGGCGGCGCGTTCGCCCACTGTCTGATCGGCTACACGAAGGCGGAGACCGGCCTCGGAAAAATCGTGCCAAACGCGCAAGTGATGGCCGACGAGTTGGCCGCAACGCCCGAAGTCATCGGCGAGGCCGTCCAGACGATTCTTCGACGCGAGGGCGACACCGATGCCTACGAACGGGTCAAGGAACTCACCCGTGGCAAGCAGGTCACGCTCAATGACTTCTACGCGTTGTTCGAGTCACTCGATGTCGACGAGGCGGTTCGTGAGGAACTGTTGGCGCTAACGCCCGCAGGCTACACTGGGATTGCCGACGACCTTGTCGACGAACTCCCGTAGCGTTACTCGGGACTTCAGCGAGTATCGACGGTCTCAGCGATTGTGCGAATGGGCGACAACGACTGGCGAGTCCGCGCCGCGCTGGACACGCTTCGACAGCGAGCCAAACACAAATCGTTCGAGGGGGCCGACCGTCGGCGCACCCATGACGGTCAGATCGTAGTACGTCGACTGTTCGATGATGGCTTCGGCGGTGTTTGTGGCCTCAAACAGCCACGTGTCGACCCGCTCGGGATCAGCAAGCTCTGTAGCCATCTCGTCGAGAACGCGTTGGCCTCGCTCGCGGGCCTCGTCGCTGTCGGATTCAACAACGTGAAACAGGTCGACAGCGGCGTCATTGGCGACCGCGATCGCGTGGGCGGCTTCGGCGGCCAGATGGCTGTGTTGGCCGCCAGCGACCGGAACGAGCAACGATGCAATCGTCTCGATCTCGCCACGGCTATCGACGGTCAGTACGTCGGTTTCGCTCGCGAGCCGTTCGGCGGTGTCGGCCCACAAATCGGTCAGAAACGACGAGTCCGCCCCACGTTCGAGGACGAGTCCCGAGGGGTGGTGTTGGCTCACGATCGGCTGGAGGTTTCCACCCACGCGGAGCGGTGTCGTCGTCGTGCAGTACTCCTCGCGGTGGCTGTCGGGCAGCGCTGTCGACGACTCCATCTCATCGGCGACGGGGGCGGCGTTGGCAACGAGCAGATCGGTGTCGCGAGCACAGGCGAGTGCGTGCGCCACCGTCGCCGCCCGTCGCTGGGCCGTTTCGTCCTCAATCGAACCGAGCAAACACGCCCCAACGAGTGTCGAAATATCATTCCGTGACTGTGTGTCGGAGACCGCAATCATTGACCAGAGTATCGGCGCGCCCATAATAAATTCCACTGTCGTTTCACCACCGTGCTAGCATGGATCGAAGCGGCCGTCTCACCGAATTAATCGCCTTGCTGTCTATCGATTTACCTGTTATTGCAGACATGCGACCGCCTCGACCTCAACGAGTGAGTCGACGGCCAACGCGGTCACGCCAACCGCGCTTCGGGCAGGTTTCGGATCGGGAACTCTGCGGTCGTACGCTTCGTTGAACGCCGAAAACTGTGACATGTCGGTGAGAAACGCGGTCGTTTTCACGAGGTTTTCGGGCGTTGTTCCCGCCGCGTTGAGCACGCGCTCGATGTTGTCGAGCACCTGTTCGGTCTGTGTGGCCATGTCATCGCCGACGACGCGCCCCGCGCGGTCGACGGGGTGTTGGCCGGATACGTACACGAGGTCGTTGTGGATTACTGCGGGTGTATACGGTTCGCCGTCGTCGAACACGCTGTCGGGAAATATGTGCGCTGCCATACCATCGAATCGACGCCCACGAAAATAGGTTGCGCGGCTCTGTAGTCTGTGGCTTTCAGCAACTCACAGCCACTTGCTGACGTACGGGCCGTCCTGAATGTAGCCTTGTTTCTCGCGGTAGTACTCGCGCACGCCGATGCCCGAAATTACGCTGAGTTTGTCGAAACCGGCGTCGATAGCGAGTTCCTCGGCGTGTGCGAGCAGTGTTTGGCCGTAGCCACGATGTTGCCAGTCCTGTTTGCCCGCTTGCTGGCCGATTCCGGCCTCGCTGCCGTAGACGTGGAGTTCACGGACGATGGCCGCGTTCTGGAGTTCGCGTCGCACCGGATCGTTCGGAAACCGAAGCCGACAGAAGCCGATCAAGAGGTCTTCGACGGTGTCTTCGAAGCTAATGAAGTGCTCCGTTCCCCCACAGAC